>DNOU01000013.1 GCA_003501835.1 Anaerolineaceae bacterium
GAAGCCTACGCCCGGAGTGTGGAATTTGACTATGTTGGCTGGATCCTGGGCGCATTGGGAGAAAAAGCCGCCGAGACTGGCATCAATCCACCCTTGCACCTGACCCCCCAAAACCAGGTCAGGGCAGTGGAAGCGTATTTCGCGTTGGTCAACCAGGTCAATCAATTGGAGTCGCAGATTCAACAGATCTATGCCAATCCAACCGTGGCTGATCCAGCAAGCGCAGCCTCGGATCTGTTGAATCAACAGAAATCGCTTCAGCAGCAGGTGGACTCTCTTGCGCTGATCGTAGAATCGGTGCTGCAAAGTCAGGTGACCCAGGTGCTGGGTGAGAACGGGTTGACGGTGGGGGGTTCGACGATCCCGCCGGTGCTTTACCGCACCACTCCGCTGCCCAAGGCGTTGATCATCTCGCCTCGAGACAAGATCGTGCAGGAAGCCAACATTTCACTCCTGGCAGATCTTCCTCTGGACAAGATCACCGAGCTGGAAAGGACCATCGAAAAGAATCTGAATGTTTCTGCCCTGGTGGTGGATATCGGAGGAGTGGGAGTCTACCCCACCATGGTGATGCAAAGCTCCGATCTGCACTGGGTGACGGATACCATTGCCCACGAATGGACGCACAATTACCTTACCCTGCATCCATTGGGTTTGAATTACGATACCAGCAATGAGCTGCGCACGATGAACGAAACCACTGCTTCAATTGTGGGCGGGGAGATCAGCACCATTGTGCTCGAGCGCTATTACCCCGATTGGGCAGCCCGGTTGCCGGGTGTTCTGCTCGCCTCCGCCCAAACGACCCAGGCAACCTTCGATTTCCGCGCGGAAATGCACACCACGCGAGTCACCGTGGATGCCCTGCTGGCGGATGGAAAGATTACGGAGGCCGAAAGATACATGGAATCGCGCAGGCAGATGTTCCTGACGCACGGCTACACCCTGCGTCGGTTGAACCAGGCATACTTTGCTTTTTACGGCGCCTATGCCGATATTCCTGGAGGCGCTGCCGGTGAAGATCCGGTGGGTCCGGCGGTGCGCAAGCTGCGCGAACAGTCCGCATCGCTTGCACAATTCCTGCGCGAAATTGCGCGTATGACCTCTTTTACTGAGCTGAAAAGAGCAGTGCAATGAAAATCTTGATTTAATCGGGAAATCGATTGTTATTCGTCTGAGGGCATGTCGGCACCCAGGTCTGGCATGCTCTTTTCAATTTCATCCGGGGTTTCGCCGCGTTCCAGACGCCCCACCACCTCGTTGAATTCGCCGCCCATGTCCTCGCCCACCTGGCTGCTCATCTCCCGCATCATCCTCCCCAGGGCACGCGGATCATTTTCAAGGGCGTTCATCGCCATGGGGTCCGCCATCGCCTCGAGATGCGCCCTGTCACCACCGGCAACCGCCACCCGGCGGATACGCCGGCGAACGTTCTTTGATCCGCAGTGGGGGCAGACTACAGTTGCGCTGTCATATTCAGCAAATGAAAGGCGGATCTCAAAGGGCTTCTGGCAGTTGGTGCACTTGAATTCGTAAACAGGCATCGCTTCCTCGCATCGGGTGTATGATTCTCTATTATAATCGTAGAAAATCGGCTGCAAAATGGCATCTCCAGGCATGGGAAGGTCCATGGAAGAAAAAACTTTGTTCGAGGGGCTGTACCGCCCGCAACCACTCCTGATCGTGATCTCGGGAACATCCGGTGTGGGCAAGGATGCCGTTTTATGCGGACTGAAAGAACTCGGGCTCAACCTGCACTTTGTGGTCACAGCCACCAGCCGTCCGCCGCGCCCGCTTGAGGTGCCAGGGGTGGACTACTTCTTCTACACCCGTGAAGATTTCGAGCGCCGGATTGCCAACAACGAATTCATCGAATATACGATGGTCTATTCCGATTGGAAAGGGATTCCCCGCAGCCAGGTGGATGATGCCCTGAGGAGCGGAAAGGATGTTGTGCTGCGAGTGGATGTTCAGGGCGCGATGAAGCTGCGCAAGCTCTACCCGGAAGCGGTGCTCATCTTCCTGATCCCGGAGAGTGTTGACGAGTGGTACAACCGTCTGCGCAGCCGTAACACGGATTCACCCGATGAACTTGCTTTGCGGCTGAAAACCGCGCACAAGGAAGTGAAGCAGATAGGTGAATTCGATTATGTCGTTTTGAACGCCCATGATTTATTGGAAAAGGCGGTGGATGATATCATCCAGATCATTAATGTTGAGCATCACAAGGTTCATCACCGAAAGGCATTGAATGACGCAACCCCCGAATAATTTCAACCAGGAACCCCAGTCGACCCCACAACCGCAAATGGTACAGGTCAGCCTTCCGGGCAATGTCAAAAACCCGGGCGTGACCTATGCGCTCATCGGTTTGACCGTGTTGGTTTACCTGCTGCAAATTCTCTCGCAATCACTTTTTGGGCAGAACATGGATCTGCCCTTCATCTATGGCGGCAAGATCAACAGCCAGATCCTCCAGGGACAGGTGTGGCGGTTGATCACGCCCATCCTGCTGCACGGCAGCCTGCTGCACATTGGCTTCAATATGTACGCCCTGTTCTCCATCGGACCATCGTTGGAGAAGGCTTACGGTCACGGTCGTTTCCTGCTGCTTTACCTGCTGGGCGGGTTTGCCGGTAATACCATCTCCTTTTTGCTCTCCCCCAATGCCTCCCTCGGCGCCTCCACGGCGATCTTCGGGCTGGTGATTGCCGAAGTGGTCTTCATCTACCGCAACCGTCAACTGTTTGGTGCCAGGGCGCGTAACATGCTGCTTAACCTGGGGATGATCATCGCAGTCAACCTGGCGCTGGGACTCAACCCCGGTATTGACAACTGGGGTCACATGGGTGGATTACTGGGAGGAGCGCTCTTTTCCTGGAC
>DNOU01000111.1:0-2818 GCA_003501835.1 Anaerolineaceae bacterium
CTGCGGTTGCAGCTGTCCCGGGATTGGATGCAAATCTCCTCCTGCAGGATCGCGTTGCCCAGCAGATCAAGGACTACCGCGAAACGCGGGGTGCTCTAACACTGCAGACCATTGAGTCGCGACCGGTGTTTGACAATGACCAGATCTCCGCCCTGGAGATCGAAGAAAAGAATCGCGCCAGGGACCTGATCGAGAATTTCATGATCGCGGCAAATGGGGTGACCGCACGTTTCCTCGCGGAGCACAATTTTCCTTCGCTGCGGCGTGTGGTTCGCTCACCCAAAAGATGGGGGCGCATCGTTGAAATCGCCGCCGAGCATGGCACCACCCTGCCATCGGAACCAGACTCAAGAGCGCTCGAGAATTTCCTGGTCAACCAAAAATCAGTGGATCCGCAGCATTTTCCGGATCTATCTTTGACCATAATCAAGTTACTGGGGGCTGGTGAATACTCTGCCGAGTTGCCAGAGGGCAACCTGCCAGGGCATTTTGGACTGGCCGTCAAGGATTACGGGCATTCAACGGCACCGAACCGGCGTTTTCCCGATCTCATCACCCAACGCCTGTTGAAAGCTGCCTTGCGTTCGGAGCCTGTGCCCTATGACGTGGAAACACTCGACAAGCTTGCAGCCCATTGTACTGAACAGGAAGATGCCGCCAACAAGGTGGAACGCCAGGTGGGTAAATCTGCAGCAGCACTATTCCTGCAATCCCATATCGGGGAACAGTTCGATGCTTTTATTACTGGCGCGGCAGACAAGGGTACCTGGGTTCGTCTGTTAGCCTACCCGGTGGAAGGCAAGCTCGTTCAGGGTTTTCAGGGTGTGGACGTAGGTCACCGCATCCGCGTCCGCCTCGACTCGGTGGATGTGGATAGGGGATTCATTGATTTCAGCAGGGTTTATTGACCCTTTTCCCAATCGGTGTGGAAGGTGCCTTCCTTATCCACACGACGATAGGTGTGAGCGCCGAAGTANNCGCTGTCCTCAGCACCTCACGCCAGGCTGCCTGACGCGCCATTGCCTCGCGGCTGAATGTTTCATCCATCAGGAGATTCGCCAGGCCGGGTTTACGGGTGAACGCAGCAGCGATGTCATCCAGCAAATTTGCACGAATGATGCAGCCTGCACGCCAGATAAGGGCTATCCCAGCGAGATCCAGGTTCCAATTGTATTCCGTGGATGCCGACCGCAGAAGACTGAAACCCTGCGCGTAAGAAGTCACTTTGCTGATGTAAAGTGCTTTTCCTGCAAGCTCAACCAGCTTCTGCCTGTCGCCGCTGAAGCGTTCAATGCCGCCAAGCACCTTTGATGCCTCGACACGCTCGGGTTTGATGGCAGAGATCAGGCGGCTTTCCACTGCAGCATTGATGGTGGGAATGGCGGTTCCCACATCAAAGGAATTTTGGGTTGCCCATTTTCCTGTCCCTTTTTGGGCAGCTTCGTCCAGGATTAAATCAACCAGTGACACGCCGGAATCATCTTCCTTGACTCTCAGGATCTGGGATGTGATCTCCACCAGGTAGGACTTTACCCCCCCCTTGTTCCACCGGGCAAAGACGTCTGCGAGCTCATCGTTTGAGATTCCTGCTCCGCGATGCAGCAGGTCATAGGTTTCAGCGATGAGCTGCATGTCGCCGTACTCGATGCCATTATGGACCATTTTGACATAATGTCCGGCACCTCCGCCGCCCATCCATGTCACGCAGGGTGTTCCATCCTCTGCCCTGGCTGCGATGGCTTCCAGCATTGGTTTCACATGTTTCCAGGCTGACTCGACCCCGCCGGGCATCAGACTTGGTCCCCACAAAGCCCCGCTTTCTCCTCCCGAAACCCCCATGCCTATAAACGAAATCCCCAATTCTCCCAGGCTTTTCACGCGTTTTTCTGTGTCCTCAAAGAAAGAATTCCCTCCATCAATGAGAATATCTCCCGGCTGCAGGTAAGGTTTGAGCGAGAAAATGGCAGTATCCACGGGGTCGCCTGCAGGAACCATCATCAAAATGATGCGCGGAGGTTTGAGGGCGGCGGTCAATTCTTGCAGAGAATTGACGGTCTGCACCGGAAAATCCGCAGGTAAATGCGGTGAAATGTCGTACCCGAGCACAGGGAAGCCGTTGCGTTCAAAATTGAGCGCCAGGCTGCGTCCCATCACCCCCAGACCAGCGATTCCAAGAGAGTAAGTCGAGTCCATTGAGTCCTTCTTCTTTCCTGTTCCATTGATCATTAAATCACAAAACCGGGTAGGTGGCCTGTAATTTAATGTTTCGGCATGGCGAACTTCATGTTCCCCCTGACAACTGACTTCAGTGATCCACGAATTCATTTCGAATCTTCCTGATCGAGCAGCCGAAATCAAGATGTCATTTGGCAATCGAATAGTCCGGATCTTTTTTCCTCACAAGTAGAAAACCACCGGTGCCACACATTCCAAGATCTCCACTTTGTCAAATGAAATAGCAACCTGAAATTATGCAACTTTTATATCCGTGCAGGTATTCTTAAAGAGATGCGAAAGTTGCATCTTTTGAAAAACAATGATATATTCATCGTGATGAATGTATCAGCTTCCATTCAAGAGCAAGCCGCCGCGGTTTTGAACCTCGTGGGTCAACCTGCGAGGATCCAGATTCTGATGGTCATCTCCTCACAGGAGGCTTGCGTGTGTCACATCGAAGCCGCCCTTGGAATACGCCAGGCAAGCATCTCACAGCATTTGATGATCCTGCGAAAGGCGGGTATTGTGACCACTCACAGGGTTGGAAGACATATCTTTTACCAGGTAAGCCGGGGTGAAGCGATGAATCTCATTCAACAGG
>DNOU01000111.1:2834-4960 GCA_003501835.1 Anaerolineaceae bacterium
AACCAGGCATGTCGTAATCATAATCTCTCGACCATTACAAAAGGTTAACCATCATGGACAATCCAGGTATTACCCGGCGTCTCTCCTTCCTTGACCGTTTTCTCACCCTGTGGATCTTTCTCGCCATGGCGGTTGGGGTGGGACTGGGCTTCTTCTTCCCCAAAGCCATTGCTGCTTTCAATTCCTCTGTTTCCATGGGTACCACCAATGTGCCCATTGCCATCGGCCTGATCCTGATGATGTTCCCGCCGCTGGCGAAAGTGCACTATGACGAACTGGGAAAAGTCTTCCGCAATTGGAAGGTGCTTGGACTTTCGCTCGTACAAAACTGGGTCATTGGTCCGGTGCTGATGTTCGCCCTGGCGGTCATTTTCCTGCGTGGTTATCCAGAATACATGGCCGGGCTGATCATGATCGGGCTGGCGCGCTGCATCGCCATGGTCATCGTCTGGAATGAACTGGCCAAAGGCGATTCGGATTACGCGGCAGGCCTGGTGGCATTCAACAGCATCTTCCAGGTGTTGTTCTACAGTGTGTATGCTTATGTGTTTATCACCCTCATCCCCACCTGGTTTGGTTTGCAAGGCGCAGTAGTAAATATCACCATCGGCGAGATCGCCAGGTCGGTCTTCATTTATCTCGGGATTCCTTTCATCGCCGGGTTCATCACCAATCGTGTTTTGACCCGGGTCAAAGGGAAAGATTGGTATTACAAGACCTTTGTTCCCAGGATCAGCCCGCTCACGCTGGTTGCGCTTCTGTTCACGATTTTGGTCATGTTCTCGCTCAAGGGGAATCTGATCGTATCCATACCCATGGATGTGGTGCGGATTGCCATACCGCTCTTGATCTACTTTGTGGTGATGTTCCTGGTCAGTTTTGCCCTGGGCAAAGCCATCGGCGCAAATTACAGGCAAACCACCACCCTTTCGTTTACGGCAGCCTCGAATAATTTCGAGCTGGCCATTGCGGTGGCGGTGGCAGTGTTCGGCATCAATTCAGGGCAGGCATTCGCCGCCGTGATCGGCCCGCTGGTAGAGGTGCCAGTGATGATTGGACTGGTCAATGTGGCATTCTGGCTGCAAAAGAGATGGTATAAAAACGAACTGCCCGTCCTGGAGAAATCAGAGGCCTGATTTCCTTTTAAAACAAAAAAAGGACAACCGGAAAACCTGGTTGTCCTTTTTTGACGTATTGGATCAAATGAGAAATTCAGCGAATGAAGCCGCATCCTGCCCGGGAAAATACCGGCTGATTTCAATGCCTTTCAGCCCATCACGGATCGCCGCAAATTCGTACTTTACACCCACGAGAAGCTTCTCGACATCCGTTGGATCCAGCTCAGAGAAATAATCTCCGTAGAATTTGGCGCTTTGGATGATGCCTTTCGCCACATCCAAACGAGCATCGATTTCACCCCCGGGAAACCGCTGACGTCTTTCCACGTTGAAATCAGGCGACCTGCCATATGTCCAATCCCAGCTTCTGTAACGCTCCTCTGCCAGTTTGAGCACTGCCTCCCAGTCAGCATCGTTTAGCGGAAGACGTTGAATTTCGGTGCGACCTTCAAAATAGGTATGCAGGACGTGAAGCTTGAAGGTTTCAATATCCATTGGCTCTTTGAGGTAATCGCTGATATTCGCCACCCGGCTGCGCACTGATTTGATACCCTTGGACGCCATCTTGGTCTCATGCACGTTCAAGGCTTCTGAAACGTGTGACAGGTCGCTGTTGAAGAGCAGCGTACCATGGCTGACGATTCGTCCACGAGAGATGTACTGCGCGTTTCCTGAAACCTTGTGTTCGTCAATCTCGATATCATTGCGTCCGGTCAATACTGCCGGAACTCCCAGGTTCTGCAGCGCCCGCACCACCGGTTCGGTGAATTTCTTGAAATTCTGAAAATCCTCTGGTCGGTAGTCAGTGATGAAACTGAAATTCAAGTTGCCCAGATCGTGATACACCGCCCCGCCGCCTGAGAGCCTGCGCACTACACGGATGCCGTGTTCTTCCACGTACTCGCGGTTGATCTCTTCCAGCGTGTTCTGGTGCCGTCCGATGATGATCGACGGAGCATTGATATAGAAAAGCAGCAAATCCTCGTGAAGATCGGATTTTTGCTGCAC
>DNOU01000063.1:0-9501 GCA_003501835.1 Anaerolineaceae bacterium
CGGCAGGCGGAACGGCAGGGAGTGGAGATCAGCTTTATCACGCAAAACGCCGAAGTGACCGAGAATGCCCGGTTGATGGGAATTCCCCTCTTTACATCTTTGAGCCAGGCGGAAAGAAGCACCTGGAAGTCTTCGAGACCCGGACGAATCAATCGCAGGGCGCCAATTGGCTACCAGAACCTGGTCATCGGGAGGGAACGTCTGTACCCGAAGCTGAAACCGACCCGGTTCCACGAATTCGGGCAGGTGATGCTTTTTCTGGTTGGCATTCTGAGCCTGGTAAGCCTGGTATTGTTCTTTATTCCTTCTGCAACGGTGACAATCGTCCCCCAAAAGACAAGCCAGGATGTGACATTTGATTTCATCGTCAATCCTACTGTAAAAGAGATCAACCTGGCAGGTGTCATTCCTGGCAATGTGGTCACGGTCGAAGTGGAGGGTAGAAAGACCGCTGCAAGCAGCGGGAAAACCCAGGTGGGGGTGTCTCCTGCATCAGGCGCATTGCAGCTGACCAATTATTCAGGTTCAATTCTCGATATCCCTCAAGGCACACTCTTTATTCCTGTTTCACAACAAAACCTCTCCTTTCAGACCACCGGGGAAGCTCGTCTGTCTGCAGATAGCAACCAGACCATTCTGGTAAATGTGGTTGCCGTTCGACCAGGAATTGAGGGCAACATACCGGGCGGGCAATCATTTGTGCCACAATCTGGTTGGGCAGGCAGTGTGACTGCCACCAACCCGGAAGCATTTTCCGGAGGGAGTTCAATGGATTCGCCTTCTCCCACGGAAGGAGATCTTGAAAATGCACGTCAGGCATTGATACAGGAACTTGAGCAACAGGCCCGTGAAATGTTACTGGTCGGCAGACCGCAGGGCACGATGCTGATTCCTCAAAGCCTGGGAAGCACTGTGATCAGCGCAGTGAGCAGTGCTGATCCTGGACAGCCGGCAGACCATTTCACCCTTGAAGTGAAAATGTCATATACTGCCACAACATATCTTCAGTCAGATCTCAATGAGCTGGCCTATTCGATCCTGGACGCCAACCTGGATGGTCATCAGAAAGCATCTGGAAACACGCCTGTCATTTCCCAGCCCTCCAGGTTCACAGCGGAACAGTCAAATTTCGTCTCAGAAATATCTGCTCATCGTCTTGTACAGGAGCAGATTTCGCTGGATGAACTGAGCCAGGCGTTGGTGAGGATGCCTGTCGAAGAGGCGAAAGCATACCTGAACCAAAACCTGCCGCTTGAAAAAGGTGCGGAAATCACCGTTTCACCAGACTGGTGGAAATACATGCCTTTCGTATCCTTCCGAATCCGTATCGGGGAGCAGTAAGTGGAACTCGAATACAGGATTCTGGCTGTGGATCCGGGCCAAAAGAAAATTGGACTGGCGGTCAGCGATCCCACAAGAACCATTGCCTCGCCGCTTACAGTTCTGCGGCATGTTTCGATGGCGGTGGATGCTGCCCGAATCGCGCAAACAGCAGAAGAGAATCATGCTCAGATCATCGTGGTTGGGCAGGCTTTGGGAAGCGAGGATGATGCAACTCCTTCATCGCGGCATGCCCAAAAACTGGCAGAGATGATACGATCACAAACCGAGATTCCAGTGATTCTGTGGGATGAGAGCGGAAGTACGCGTATTGCAAGGCAGGCAAGGATCGAAATGGGATTGACCAGGGAACGACGCTCGGGTCACATGGACCAAATGGCTGCGGTGGTCATATTGCAAACCTATTTGGATGAGAGAAATCGGTGAGATGACAGGACAACGCAATCGAAGATCCAGTTCGTGCCTGGGATTGACCCTGGTGGTGATCCTGCTTGCTGGCGCTGCGGTGGTGGTTTTGATTGGTATTCCCATACTGGCGCAGTCTGTTTTTGGACCTCCCAGCCAGACGTTGACAGTGGTGCAGAAGATCCAATACAGCTCGCAAGTACTTCTGGCGCGGGATTCACTTACGAAAACCCGCTATTCCAACACCCCTCAGCAGGAATTCACGATCAACCTGGGAGAAACGATCAATGAGATTGCCAATCACCTGGAAAACGCCGGACTGATTTCAGACGCTGGGGCATTTCGCACCTATCTCATTTACAAAGGGTATGACACGCAAATCAAATCCGGTACGCACCTGCTTTCAGCTTCAAGCACCCCTATTCAAATTGCCGAACAGATCTTGAATGTGTATAACGAAAGTGTACCCTTTTCCATATTACCCGGATGGAGGGCTGAGGAAATTGCCGAAGCGCTGCCCACAAGCGGCATCACCGTCACACCTGACGAGTTCATGCGGGTGGTAAGGGATCCTTCACAAATTGGTCTGGGCGATTACCTGCCCGGGGGAGCAAACCTTGAGGGATTCATGTTCCCTGGAGAATATCTCATCCGGCGGGATATCAGTGCCCAGGAACTTGCCCTTACATTCGTGCTGCGGTTTCAATCACAGGTGGGACCGGAGATTCGTCAACAGATCGAATCACACGGACTGACCTTCCATGAGGGCATCATTCTGGCATCCATCATTCAACGGGAAACATTCGACGACAGTGAAAAGGCAATCATTGCCTCAGTATTCTATAATCGTCTGGCTGCTGGGTGGAAATTGGAAACCGATCCAACAGTGCAATACAGCCTGGGTTTTGATCCTGCCTGGGGCGGCTGGTGGAAGAGTCCACTGAATTCGGTTGATCTGGCGATCGATTCACCCTACAACACTTATCGCATCCAGGGTCTGCCGCCAGCGCCCATCAGCAACCCGGATCTTGCATCCATTCTGGCTGCGGCTTATCCGGAATCGACCGATTATTATTATTTCAGAGCCAAATGTGATGGTTCAGGCTTGCATGTTTTTGCCCGAACATTTGAAGAGCATGTGGCAAATGCCTGTCCATAAAAAAGAGGAGGTGTCAAACCTCCTCTTCTTATCCATCCAGTTGATTAGCCGGCGGTCGAATAGCCGGGGCCGGTTTTGAAGTAATCCTCATTCACTTGAATATCCGGGGTGAGGTCGACGACCTCGCCAGCCTTCAAGGTGCGGGTGCCTTCGAGGTGGACCGCTTCGCCGTCATGATTCTTGCCATCGTATACTTCGGTGAAACCGGCAGTGCCAACAGGCTGAGAAAGCTTCTCGCCACCCTTGGCTTTGTAAGCTGCTGGGACTTCATCGATTGGAAAGATGGCTTCGTAGGGGCATTCTGGAATGCAGGCGCCGCAGTCAATGCAGGTATCCGGGTCAATATAGTACCATGGATACTTGTCTTCCGGTTTTCCCGGGACAATACATTCCACCGGGCAGACCGTGGCGCATCCGCCATCTCGCAGGCACAAACTGGTAATTACATGTGTCATTTCATCCTCCGATTAAAAATGGATTATTTGCGATAATCGTTGAAACGTTTTTCTGCTTCAATCCAATTTATCACATTCCAGATATTGGTCAAGTATTCTGCTCGACGATTTTGATAGTGAAGGTAATAGGCATGTTCCCATACATCCACCACGAAAAGGGGATGATTGCCTTCAGAGAGGGGACAATCCTGGTTGGCGGTGGAGTGGATGAGTAATTTGCCGGGGGCATTCAAGCTTAACCAGGCGTAGCCGCTGCCAAAACGGCCCAGTCCCGCCTTTTCAAATTCGGCTTTGAAATTATCAAAACTCCCGAAAGTCTTGTCAATTTGGGCTGCCAGGTTGCCCACAGGCTTCCCGCCTTTTTCGGGAGTCAAATTCTGCCAATAGAGGTTGTGATTGTAAACTCCTCCTCCATTGTTGCGCACTGCAGTTCGAATTTCCTCAGGCACACTGGAAAGATCTGACAGAATATCTGCGAGCGATTTTTCGAACAACTGGGGTGCCTTTTCGAGAGCTGCATTCAGATTCTTCAAATAAGTTGCGTGGTGCTTGGTGTAATGAATCTCAACGGTCCTGGCGTCAATTTCGGGCTCAAGCGCGTCAAAGGCATAACTTAATGGCGGTAGCTCAAATGCCATGGTAAACCTCCTGTTTGTGAATTGATCCGACAAATGATGGGTTGAATTCAAGTACAATTCAATATTAGCGGCAGCAAAATCTTTTGTCAAGCAGATTCGGTATTCATACTTCTTTGGCGCAGGATTGCGATTCACATGGCAGACACCACTTCACCTTCATCCAAACGGTCATTCCCACCAATCATGATTCTCGCAGTCGGCATCCTGGCGGTCTCGACAGCCTCGTTGTTGATCCGTTTTGCCCAGGTTGAAGCACCTTCATTGGTGATCGCGGCTGGACGCATGCTGGTAGCCACGGTTGTGATCGCCCCTGTTGCCATCACCTGGCACCGGGATGAACTGAAGAGCCTGTCGCAAAAACAATGGCTGCTCCTTGTTCTGGGCGGAGTTTTCCTGGGGTTCCATTTTGCGACATGGATCACATCCCTTGAGTTCACAAGTGTTGCCAGTTCAGTGGTCCTGGTGACCACTGCACCTCTGTGGGTGGCGGTCTTTGCTCCGCTTATTTTGAAAGAAAAAATAACCCGAAATTTGCTGGTGGGGTTGGGAATTGCTTTGCTCGGTAGCGCGATCGTGACATTGTCCAGTAACTGCAGCTTTGAGGACCGGCAGGTTAGCTGTACTGCAATCGCCATGGCATTTCAAGGCCGCGCATTCCTCGGAAACGGGTTGGCATTGCTGGGTGCATTTCTCTCTGCCGGTTATTTGATGGTGGGCAGGGTCACCCGCGGGAATCTCAGTCTGCCGGCTTATGCATTTGTGGTTTACGGTGTGGCAGCAGCAGTCCTGGCATTCATGGTTTTCCTGATTAGACAACCTGTAACAGGTTTTCACCCTCAGGTTTATCTCTGGCTGGTCGCTTTGGGTTTAATTCCCCAACTCGTCGGACATTCTTCATTCAACTGGGCACTGAGATACCTCCCTGCCACATATGTTTCCATTGCACTGCTGGGTGAACCGATCGGTACCGTAATCCTGGCTTACCTTTTCCTTGCAGAAGCACCTTCGCTTCTGGAGGTTGCAGGAGGAGGGATGATCCTTGTTGGGATCGTGATCTCGTCACAAACACGAAGGGTGGGAACCGCTGGAGAATAAAAAGCAGCCTGCTGGCTGCTCCTTTCGAGTTTATCGAAGATATAACGTATTCAACTCGACCAGATATTTTAGCAATGGAGTTGAAAGGGTCCCCGGCAGCATCCTCCACGTCCAATTACCTGAAGCTTTACCTGGAAAGTTCATGCGGGCTTCAGGACCAAGGCGCAGCAAATCCTGCAGGGGGCAAAGCGCGAAGGCAGCAACCGAACCCCAGACGCCACGCACCATATCGCCGGCAGGGTCGTCGCCTGACCGGGCCATATACCGACGGTAAAAATCCTTTTCCTTTTCCGTGGCAGTCAGGTACCAGCCCACCACGGTGTCATTATCATGGGTTCCGGAGTAGGCCACGCAGTTGACCGGATAATTATGCGGAAGGAAGGGATCCCTGGCATCTGCAGAAAAGGCGAATTGCAAGATCTTCATACCGGGAAAGCCCATTCCGTCCCTAAGAGCGATCACGTCCGGGGTGATCTCGCCCAGGTCCTCCGCGATGATGGGAAGGTCGGGAATTGCCTGCTCAAGGGCTTTGAAGAATGACATGCCAGGTCCGGTCTTCCATTTACCCACCTCGGCAGTCGGTTTTCCGGCAGGAACTTCCCAATAACCCGCAAAACCCCTGAAATGATCCAGCCGTACATAATCCACGGTTTTTAAAAGCGCCGTAAGACGCTCGATCCACCATGTGTAGCCATTCGCTTTGTGAACGTCCCATTTGTAAAGCGGATTTCCCCAAAGCTGACCGGTGGGTGAGAAATAATCGGGTGGAACGCCTGCCACGACCGTCGGTTTGCGGTTCTTGTTCAGGAAGAAAAGTTCCGGATGCGACCAGGCATCAGCAGAGTCAAAAGAAACAAAAATNNCGCAGGCGCACTTCTTTTTCCCACTGATCCCAGGGAGCACCTCCGTGAGCTTCCTTGAGTGCCATGAAGAGAGAGAAATCGTCAAGCCAAAAAGCTTCCTGCTGGCAAAATGCCTTGTAATCCGCCAGTATCTTCGCATTGGCACCTTGCTTGAAATGGTGATATGCCCGGTTTAGAAGCGTCAATTTCCATTTGATTACCGGGCCAAAATCCACCCTGTCATCGGGGAATTTGGGCCTGTCAGCCAGGTCTTTGCGTTTGAGCAAACCCTGGTCCATCAAAAGGGCGGCACTGACCAGGTACGGGTTACCGGCAAACGCAGAGAAGCATTGATAGGGTGAATCACCATAACCGGTCGGCCCAAGGGGAAGCACCTGCCAGAGTTTACAGCCAGCCTTGGCGAGGAAATCCATCCATGCAAAAGCCTGCGGTCCCAGATCTCCTATGCCGTCTGGACCTGGCAGGCTGGTGGGGTGAAGTAATATTCCAGAAGCTCGTTGAAGTTTCACAAAATCCCTCCCTGATTGATGTGATTTGGGTTAGTGCTCTACCAACCATTCATACAGATGTGCGTACTCCAGTGCTGAGAATTTCCATGAATGATCCTGTGCCATGGCTTTCTGCTGCAACGCCAGCCAACTGGCCTTATCCTGGAAATCCCTCAGAGCACGATGAAGTGTTTTCGTCAAGCCTTGACGCAGCTCAAGATCAAAAAGGTATCCGGTTCCAACTTTTGACGCGGTGTGATTTTCGATGCTGTCGACCAGCCCGNNGGATGCTGCTTTTCGAGCAGCAGCGCACCCTCTTGCAAATCCTTTTTTCCAGTACCCAGGATTACAGCCTGCCAATCATGCGGTTTAAGCTTTGAAAGCGTTTGCAGCACAAGGTCAGCGCCTTTTTGCAACTCCATGCGGCCTACAAACGCCATCAGGGGGATTTGCGGATCCACCGGGAGCCCCAATTCTTTCTGCAGCGCTACTTTGTTGGCAACTCTGGCGGAGAGATTGGATGCTGAGAAGTTTGTGTTTATCGACCGGTCAGTTTCAGGATTCCACAAATCAGTATCGAGCCCGTTCAATATCCCCGAGAGGTGGTCGAGCCTGGTTTTCAAATAATCCTGCAGGTCGCAACCGAATGCCGGGGTAAGGATTTCCTGGGCGTAGTGCGGCGAGACGGTGAGAATCCAATCAGCGGCGTCAATGCCCATGGGCAAAGGCAAAGATCGACTCCATGGAGGCATGACAGGGTTGCGGGAAGAATTGACTTTGAAAAGAGAGAGTGCTTTTTTGGATCCTGTTCCCATAAAGGGCAGATTATGAATGGTGATGATGCCTTTGACAGATTTGTAGAAGGAGTCTGTCATGCGGATGCGTTTGAGGGCATGTATGGCGATGGCGGAATGCCAGTCATTGGCGTGAATGATTTGTACCGGCCAGCCAATCTCTTTGGGGAACTGCAGGCTGGCAAGCGAAAAGAAAATGAACTTTTCGGCATCCAGTTGGAAATCCTGACTGTAGACCGGATCATCCGGGAGAATGGCAGGTCCATCCACGAAATAAACGGGCAATCCTTCGTAAAAGGTCTCGTAGACGATCGCATGAACGGGTCCTTTGCGTGAAGGCACATCAAATTCTGTGACCCGCTCCACAGGGTAATCTGCCTTCTTGATCACTCCGTAATAGGGCAGGATGAGCCTGACGTCCAGCCTTGTTTCAGGTTCTGTGAGCTCCAGTTTGCGCAGCGCCCGCGGCAGGGCGCCCCCCACATCTCCCAGACCGCCCACGCGCGCAAAGGGTTCCGCCTCCGCAGAAATGAAGAGAACCCGGAGTTCTTTTTGGGTAACTTCAGACATCGGTCTACCTGACCATCTCGATGTAGTCTTCTGAGGTGGATTCATCCGGATCAGCACCAAGAAGGCGGATGAGGTCCACAGCCAGTCTGGACTTCAATTCCGCATCCTGCCGGCTCCAGGTTCGGCTCTTGATTTCCAGGAAGCAACCCAGCCCGGGTTTACTGATGTTATCCAGGTTGATGAAGAATTCAATGTCCTGGTATTTGACCAGGAAACGCAACCGGTCTTTTTCAATTTCCTTTTGAATTTGTGGTTTGAAATACTCCTGGTAGAAACGCAGGCTTTGATTGGCAGGCGCGAGATAACGACTGCGTGAGAGCAGCACTTCCTGCGGGAATTCATCCTCGCGGGTTGGTCCAATCAGCGTCAGGCGGGTGCGGACTTTTTCGACGCGATCGTTTTCAATGAAGGAATCTTCACGATATCGCAGGATGCCCTGATCGATTCCGGTAAAGAAGAAGTAGACATCGTATTCGCGGTAATGCCGTTGACGGATGATCTCAATCTTGGGATCTTGCAGCGCTTCCAGGATTGGATCGATACTGGCAATCCGCACCTTGGACTGGATCTCAAAGCTCTCTTCCTCTGAAGTTCCTCCAATGGCGATCAACTTCGAGAGTACTGAATTCTCACGGTCGATCAGGAAGAGATCGATCCTTTTGGCATAAGCCTGACTTTCTGCCAGCAATTCAGATTCACTGAGCGTGAGCAGCTCTTTGTCGCGCATCAGGAATTTGCCATCGACCATGACATCCGAAACATCTGAAGATTTGGCTGCATAAACGATTTGCGCATACAGGGCGTTGGAATCACGCCTGAAGTGTGGTGAGTTGTGAACTGGTGAAATATTCAGCAGGATCAGATCTGCCCGCTTGCCAGGCTCCAGTGAACCGGTGATGGCACCCATGTGGAGGGCTTCTGCTCCCATGCGTGTTGCCATCAAAACCACAGATCGAGCAGGGAGGGCGGTTGGGTCGCCGCTGGTCACTTTTTGGGCAAAGGATGCCAGGCGCATCTCTTCGAACATGTCAAGATCATTATTGGAAGCGGGTCCGTCCGTCCCGATGCCCACGTTGAGCCCCAGTTCCAGCATGCGTCGAACTGGAGCAACGCCTGAGGAGAGTTTGAGATTGGATGAGGGATTATGAGCAATGCCTGCATGCGCATGCTGAAGGGTGCGGATCTCGCCCTCATCCACATGCACGCAGTGAGCAGCAATGACCTTGGCTTCGAATAGATCCTGTTTTTTGACGTAGGGGATGACCGGCATGCCCTGTTCCTTGCGCATGTTCTCCACTTCGCTGGCTGTTTCAGAGAGGTGTGTGTGCAAGGGAATGTCAAACTCAACCGCCAGCTGGGCAGCAGCCCGCATCATTTCAGCGGTACAGGTGTAAGGGGAATGGGGGGCAACCGATGGAATGATTAGGGGATGACCTTTCCAGTCAATGATGAAATCACGCGCCATGGCGAGAGATTCTTCATATGACCTGGCATCAGGGGTGGGAAACTTCATCACTGTCTGAGAACAGACCGCCCGTAAACCTGCCGCTGCAGTTGCTTTTGCCACTTCTTCCTCAAAGTAATACATGTCGGCAAAAGTGGTCGTGCCGGAGCGGATCATTTCGGCGCAGGCTATGCTGGTTCCCAGTGAAACGAATTCTCGGGTGACAAACTCACGCTCCACTGGCATCAT
>DNOU01000063.1:9545-11733 GCA_003501835.1 Anaerolineaceae bacterium
GTGATTTCTTTCTCAGGACCCACAGCCAGAATTTCTGATCCCTTGACCGCCAGCGCACCTGGTTCATACAGGTTGAATTTTGAATCCATGGTGATGACGATCGCATTGGTAAACAGGATGTCTGCAGTTGGCATTCTTATTCCTTCCATTGTTTGATTTCAGGCAAGTTGCGCCGGATAAAGTCGAGGGCGGTATTGGTGATCCAACTATCCCCATTTGCCGGGGGTCCAAGATATGTATTCTTCGTATTCCTTGTAAATCCTGGAGAGATTATACCGGAAACACTCTTGATTCCGGTATCCTCCCACCAATGAACAAAATAAAAGACGGGTTCATGAGCTGGGTTGGCTGCCAAAGATGAGATATTGTCTTCCAGGGATTCCACAGGCAGAACCTGGGTCGAGTATTCAGCCCTCAGGATTTGGGGTGAATCTGCCAGAAGATCACGCATCAGAGGTTTGTCGCCTGCTTCCACCAGTATGAACTTTCTGTCAAGCGCGGTGATCATATCCCGCACATGGTCCACCAGAGTTTCATCGTCCACTCCAAAGATATCAGAGCCAAAACGTTCCCGAATTGGGCGTTCAAGTGAGGTGATCATTTCATCCGCCCGGGTTTCAGATTCCGCCTTGGCGGTCAGGCGAATATCCACGATACCCGGATGGGCCAGCAGTCCCACGGTTGGATTCTGCCAGGTCTCAAAATCAGCAACGAGTTGATCGACTCGTGACTCGGGGACGCCTGAAACATGCAGCACTCTTACCTTGATCAATCCTTGAAGAGAGTATGACTTCACCAGGAAAGGAAGAACCGTGTCTCCCATGATTGCTTCCATCTCGCGCGGCACTCCGGGAAGACAGACCAGAGTTCTGCTGCCCTTTTGAACCATGAATCCAGGTGCTGTACCCATTGGATTATCGATCACGATTGCATTTGCCGGGATATATGCCTGACGCCGGTTGTTTTCGGATGGCAATATTCCCCGAGAAGAAAATCGGGTGGCAATTTTTTCCCAGAGATCGGGGTGAAATTCCAGCTCTACATTGAAAGCCATCGCCGCAGCTTCGCGGGTATAGTCATCCACGGTCGGCCCCAGACCACCAGTAACGATGACAATTTCTGACCGGGTGAGTGCTTCATTAAAAAGGCTGGCGATCCTTCCGACATTGTCTCCAATGATCGTGCTGCGAAAAAGGTCTATATTGACCCCTCGAAGCATGCGGGCAATGGAATGGGTATTGGTGTCTTGAATTTCCCCCAGTAGCAGTTCCGTTCCAATGGCGATCAATTCCGCATTTGGCATATTTCCCTCAACGCTAGTTTTGTTCATAATCATATCGCAAATTTGAAGTGAAGGTTCAGTGATTTCCCATTCATCGCCAGGGTTATTTCGGAGTAGAATTTTGAGGTACTCACGAGAGGATTGAGTGATTTTTTCTTGAAAAACCGTTACAGGCAAAACATTGGAAAATGCGGTGAGGCAGCTGCAGGTCAATACCTGTCAGGGCAGGGATGCTCGATACTGGAGATGAACCAGCGCACTCCGGAAGGTGAGATTGACCTGATCGTAGAGCTGGCAGGTGAATTGAGGTTCGTGGAAGTGAAGACGCGAACCTCCACCCAATATGGCAACCCGGAGGAATCAATCACCAGGAGTAAATTTGACCATATGACCCGTGCGGCAGAATGGTACACGATGGAGCACAATCTGACAGGAACCTGGCACCTTGATGTGATCGCCATCAAAGGCAAGCCTGGAAGTGAAGAAATGGATTTCGAGTGGTTCAAAGATGTTGAAGTCGAATAAACCCCCAAGGGTGATTGTGATTGTCGGACCGACTGCCGTGGGAAAGACCGAGTTGTCTTTACGCCTGGCGGAAAGGATCGACGGTGAGATCATTTCAATGGACTCACGCCTGATCTACCGCGGTATGGACATTGGTACTGCAAAGCCTTCACCGGAAGAACGGGCGAGAGTACCGCATCATATGATTGACCTGGCCGATCCTGCCGAAAACTGGTCGCTGGCATTATTTCGCAAGCGGGCTCTACAAGAAATTGACGATGTTCTGACCAGGGGAAAGGTTCCCATCCTTGTTGGCGGTACCGGGCAGTATGTACGGGCTCTTCTGGAAGGCTGGGCGATCCCCAGCCAAAAGCCGGATGAGACCATGCGGAACATATTGGA
>DNOU01000063.1:11822-12097 GCA_003501835.1 Anaerolineaceae bacterium
CGACAAAAACAGGCTCCCGGATATGAATTTATATTGATCGGCCTTACCCGGCCGCGCACTGAGCTGTACCTGCGCGTGGACGAGCGGATCGAAAAAATGTTTTCCGACGGCCTGGTGGAGGAGGTTAAAACTTTACTGTCAAAGGGTTACAGTGAAAAGGATCCGCCGCTATCCGCCATTGGGTACCGTGAGGTGATTGAGGTTATACGGGGTGAAAAAAGCCTGGAGGATGCAAAAATAGAAATGCGGCGCAAGAGTCGTGAGTTCATCCGGCG
>DNOU01000063.1:12109-16270 GCA_003501835.1 Anaerolineaceae bacterium
TTAATCACGCAAAAGAGATCGGGAGATTTTACCCTCCCGATCTCTCTTTAGCTTAGCCTTCGATGATCTCTGGTGTACCGCTTTTATGTTCCACCGGAGGAGGAAAGATGGCTTCGAAATCCTCACGGGAAAGGGTTTCCACTTCGAGAAGGCGGGTGGCAACTGCATCCAGTTTTTCACGATATTCCATCAGGATGCGCCTGGCTTCTGAATAAGCTTCATTCACCAGTATGCGAACCTCGGAATCGATCTTCTCGGCGATGGATTCGGAATAGTCACGCTGCTCCGAAATTTCGCGACCCAGGAAGATCAATTCTTCCTTTTGCCCATACACCATTGGTCCGAGTTCCTTGCTCATACCCAGGCGGGTGACCATGCTGCGTGCAAGCTGCGTGACGCGTTCAATGTCATTTGACGCGCCAGAGGTGATGTCATCAAAAACGATCTCCTCTGCTGCACGACCACCAAGCAACCCAACCATTTCAGCAATCAGTTTCTTCCGCGGCATCAGGGTTTGATCATCCTTGGGCAGTGCCAGGGTGTACCCGGCAGCCATGCCGCGAGAGATGATGGATATCTTTTGCACAGGATTGGCTTCCGGCAGGGCGTTCATCACCACTGCATGACCGGACTCATGGTATGCCACGATGCGCTTTTCTTCCTGACTGATCAGACGGCTCTTGCGTTCAGGACCGGCAATAACGCGTTCGATGGATTCTTCAAATTCGCTTTCACCGATGCTCTTTTTGTTGCGCCGGGCTGCGAGAATGGCGGCTTCGTTAACCAGGTTTTCGAGATCAGCTCCCACAAATCCGGGGGTGGAACGGGCGATAACCGCCAGGTCAATATCTGTCGCAACCGGTTTGCCCTTGATGTGCACCTTCAGAATGGCTTCGCGCCCGCGGACATCAGGCCGGTCGAGGGTAACGCGGCGGTCGAAACGTCCTGGACGAAGCAAGGCCGGGTCGAGGATATCGGGGCGGTTGGTGGCAGCCATGATAATGACATTGGTATCGGTATCAAACCCATCCATCTCCACCAGCATCTGGTTAAGGGTCTGCTCGCGTTCGTCATGACTTCCACCCAGGCCTGCACCACGCTGTCGTCCCACGGCATCGATTTCATCCACGAAGACAATACATGGTGAATTACGCTTGGCCTGGTCAAACAGGTCGCGCACGCGGCTGGCGCCGACGCCCACGAACATCTCTACGAACTCGGAGCCGGAGATCGAGAAGAAAGGAACTCCTGCCTCGCCGGAAACTGCTTTTGCCAGGAGGGTTTTGCCCGTTCCCGGGGGACCGACCAGGAGCACACCCTTGGGGATGCGGGCACCCAGGGCGATGAATTTTTGCGGTTCACGCAGAAATTCCACGACCTCCTTGAGCTCCTCTTTGGATTCATCCACGCCAGCGACATCCTCAAAGGTAACAGTTGGATGATCGCCTGTAAACATGCGCGCCCTGGATTTGCCAAACGACATGGCAGCATTGTTGCTGCCCTGCGCCTGTCGGAAGATGAAGTAAAATGCACCAACAAAGAGCAAAATCGGCAAAATGTAGAAAAGGGCATTGAGCAGTCCAAGGTAAGGGCTGGGCGATTTTACTTCAATGTTGATCTTGTTTGCGGATAATTCTTCCGGTGTGACACCAAGAGCCATCAACTGAGAAACCAGGGTGGTCTCAGCCTCTTTGTTTGAAGTCTTCTCAGTGACTCCATCCGCATAGATTACGGTTAATTTGTTCTCTTCAACAATAATACGGGATATATTTCCACTTTTTACTTGATCTGCAAGTTGATTAATGGTCAAAACCGAGTTGCTTGTGGGATTGTTATTAAACCCATAAATCACCAGCACGATTATCGCAACGAAGAGGAGCATATAGACGATATAGGATTGATTACGTGAATTCACCTAGTCCTCCAATGGTTGTTCATCACTTTATAAACATCATCATGAGATTATACCAAGCTACAAGGGTATTTTTCATAAAACAGGGCGAATCCTACACAATATTAACACAACTCATATATCCCCCCAACTGGGTGCCCATCATTCCAGGTGGGCGATGGTCTGGCTGATCTGGTTGATATGATCACGATCATGCGCCGCGATGAACTTTGCCAACTCCTGACGGGTGGTGGGACCAAAAAAGGAATGCCTCAGGGTGGATTGCCATTCTGAAGGGGAATAACGCCCGATGATTTCAAGTAATTTCGAGCGATTCATGCAAAAATCGGTATACACCGTGGACTCATCCTGGTCGTTGTAATGCCTTTCCACAGCCCAGCGGTCAGTATCCACGCCGAGAATGAATGGATTTACGGCATTCTTCAGTAATTCAAAACGCGGCAGGTTAACCTCCCGCTCGACATCACGAAGGTGGCAGATGATTTCAAGCAAGCTCCATTCGCCCTGGATGGGGTGTTTTCGCCAG
Source organism: Anaerolineaceae bacterium (assembly GCA_003501835.1). GTDB lineage: Bacteria > Chloroflexota > Anaerolineae > Anaerolineales > Anaerolineaceae > UBA6107. The sequence goes on from DNOU01000063.1 coordinate 14,548, forward strand.
TCTGTTCTTGAGCAGGTACCTGTAAGGGACTGAACCACCGCAGGGGTGGTTCTTAATACTGCCAGGATTCCTTCGAGGTTGTTCGATTCTTGCTGAGTTGGCTTTTCTGCGATCTTATCCAGCCATGGGAGGATCTTTTCGAGTGGTCCTGCTGCTGAATTGGGNNCCGAAGATGGAAGAAGGTCATCAGTAAGGCTGTTTCCCACCATGGCAGACAGCCCTTCCTCCCAACCCAATTGTCCAAGGATCTCGGCATAATAGGCAGAATGGGGTTTGGAAAAGTGCATATTTTCGTAGGCAGTAATCAAGTCGTACGGGTAATCGGAAGCGGGAATTCCAGCCCACTCCAACCGTTTGACCACAGCGATCCTGGGAAATAATGGATTGGTGGCAATCACGATCCGCCAGCCGTTTTTCAGGGCATGCTCGATGAGGGTTCGAGAAAAGGATACAGGCGATGTGATGGAGCGAAGTTCATCGTACCTTTTTTCATAAAAATCGAGGAGTACCTCGCCGAGTTGCTCTTTCTGCAGACCCAGTGGAAAATAGAAATCCTCGTCGAAGGTGGTTTCCAAGGTCTCACAACCGTCAGCCTTGGAGATCATCCGATCGGTTGCGTGCATTAACTGCGGGATCATCTTTTCAGGGGATACGTATTGTGCAAGGTGATCTGCCAGAGCATGCACATACGCTGGAAGAAATTTATCCAGGGGGTTTTGCAGCAGGGTATCGTCCAGATCCAGCAAAAGGGTGAAGGTCATTGGCGAGATTCATTGATGTAATCGCCAAGAGGATGGCAAATTCCACAACCAATTTCCGGGGTTTTCACGTCAGAATTGGATTTCCGGCAGTAGGCAGAAATGACTACTTTCTTCCCGATCCCAAGGATGCCGTGGTTGACCCTGGCTGTCAGGGTCATAAATTCACAGGAATTTGCCCTGGCAATGCGTGGTACAGGACAGACCGCACACAGGTCGCGTGTCCAGTGACCAGGTGCAGGGGCATTGCCGATCAGGCGGCATTCTTCATTTGACCGCCCGCGGTAATAGTCTCCATAGAAATAGGGACATTCAGTGCCTGCAGGAGTTTTCATTTTCCCGGTGTTCCCTGCGATTCTCTTTTGTTTTGGTCGGTATTTGAAAATTACACCCGTGTAACGTACTCACCCGTACGTGTATCCACACGGATTTTGTCTCCAGTGGTTACGAAGTAAGGTGTCATGACTTCAAGCCCTGTCTCCGTAGTCACTTTTTTCGTCACACCGGTGGCTGTATCTCCGCGCACCGCTGGTTCGGCGTAAGTTACCTCAAGATCCACTGTGGTCGGCAGCTCGATATCGATCGGTTCATTATTGTAGAAAGTGAGCTTCACTTCCATCTCAGGTTTCAGGTAACCGGCATAATCGCCAATAATCGATTTCGGGATCGCCGGCTGTTCGTAAGTCTCAAGATCCATGAAGTGATAAAGCTCACCATCCGTGTACAGGTACTGGACATTATGAAAGTCAAGTCTGACATCCTGGATACGCTCGCCGGACGTGAAAGTCTTTTCAAGAGTGGCGCCACGGCGAAGATCGCGTGCTTTAATTCGAATGGTGGCATTCCCACGTCCAGGTTTGTTGAAGGAATATTCCAGGACGCGATAAAGATTATTATCCATCTCGAAGATGACGCCCTTGCGCAGGTCATTTACATCGATCATACAATTCAAGCCTCTGATTTCT
>DNOU01000118.1:0-1630 GCA_003501835.1 Anaerolineaceae bacterium
CCAGTGCTGACCTGGAGGTAAATCATGTGATCGGGTTCACAGTGAGTGTCATAATGCCACGCACCCAGGGCAGCCGCATTGGCGTCGTTGTCCATAAATACGCTGCAATCGAAAGCTTCTTCTGCCAGGCGGGGCAGTGGCCTTCCTTCCCAATCCGCCACGTGATTGGACATCAAGACTGTTTTCCGATCTGAACTGACTGGTCCGCCAAAGCTGATGCCCACTCTCGCCGGTTGAAGTTGACCGCTTTCAATCAGAACCTGGCTGCCCATTTCGAACATGGCTGATATGGATGCCATGGCTCCAGCTGTGCTTGGAGCAGCGCGGCGGATTTCTGCAAGGATGCTGCCGCTCTTCAAATCCACCACGGCAGCGGCCAGTTTGGTTCCGCCGAAATCGAGTGCCAAAACTGCATTGGTTTCCAATTTTGCTCTGTCCTTCATCCCTGCAGATCAATGATATTCGGAACCGCGCAGCAAACCGGTCAGGATGTGATTGATGATCAGGTGAATGTCTTCGATGCGTTCGATGCTGTTGGATTCAACCACGAGGCACAGATCCACCATGTCTTTGAGTTTTCCGCCTTTGAATCCAGTCAAGCCGATCGTCTTTAATCCCATCTGGCGGGCGGTCTGAATGGCTTTGAGAACGTTGGGTGAATTGCCCGAACCTGAAATGGCAAGGGCAACGTCGCCTGCCTCAGCCAGTGAAAGCAAAGGTTCTGAGAACACATTCTCGTATCCTTCATCGTTGGCATAGGCAGTCAAGCCTGCCAATCCATCTCCCAGGCTGATCACCTTGAGCCGCGGTTGGCCTTCCTGGCGGGTGTTTTTGCCAAAATCGCATGCCATGTGACTGGCTGTGGCCGCACTGCCGCCATTGCCGAATACAAAGACCCGATGATGGCTCACTTGAGCTTCGCGAAGAACCTCGCCTATTTGTGCGATCTTCTCTGTCGAGATCGAATTGAGTTCTTTCACCAGCGTATCGATGTAATCATTTCCGTAAAGAACGGGGTTTTCGATCATCCGTTTTTCCTTTCTTGATTTCATTGTACACAGCCGACTGGGCCGCGGCAACGATGCCCTGCAGAGGGAGGTCGAGCTCGCGAGCTTTCTGTGCACATACTTCAAATTCCGGCTGAGCCCCGATGATTTCTCCATTTTGCATCTTTATCTTGACCGGGATCACACCGTATTCCGTTTGAATATTGCGGATTTCATACGAACACATGGGATGCCCATCGATCTGGAAGATCCGAATTCCCAGGGTCGGGGTTTCGCGAAACAGGATTCTGCAGAGTTTCTCCTTGTCAGAAGCCCTGGCGGTGACATTGATCTGCATCCCCATCCGGTTCTTTTTCATCAGGATGGGCACCTGATAGGCTTCCAAAGCGCCTGAAGCGGATAATTCTTCCATGATATATGCCGATTGCTGGGCGGTAATATCATCCAGGTTCATCTGCAGGAGGATCATCTGAGATTCTTCTGCAGGACGAATCCTTTCTCCATAGATCAGCCTCAGGCTTTTGGGAGTGGATTCTGTTGAATCCAATACTGCTGTTGAGATTTTGGTGATGTACATCTCTGGCTGGCTGAATATTGCCCTGACCGCAAGCAGCGCTGCCAGG
>DNOU01000118.1:1704-9928 GCA_003501835.1 Anaerolineaceae bacterium
GTGCCAGAGTTCATCTTCAGACAAAGTAAGCCCAGTCTCACTTTGCTGAACCTGGCCTGCCTGTGCATAGACCTTTCGGGCAGATTCAATGACCTTGACAGGCAACTTGCTGCCTTCCAGCGCTTCCATGGCAAGTTGAAGTGAGGTGCCTGGTTGTGCTTTGGTTTTTCCGGCGATCTGAATTGTGGAGAATGTCTTATTTCGGATCGCCCGGCGGATCTCATCGGCGTTCGAAGGGAAAAGATCAGCAAGGGGGACCAGAAGTTCAGAAAACAACCCCAGGTTCATCAAGCCTGAGAGGAGTGCCTGTTCTGAAATACCCTGCGAGCAATCCAAAAATAACACACTCATGGGTTATCCCTTACTCAAAATAGGTGATCTCGGGGTGGGCATCAAATTGTGCCAGGATCTGTTGGGGAGTGGCGGTTCCGGTAACTCCAATCTGTTGGATAACCACCGAAGCCGCCAGATTACTCAGGATGCCTGCTTCCGTCAGCGACGCTCCTGCGCACAAAGCGGATCCAATCGCAGAACTGACGCAATCGCCCGCTCCAACGATATCCACCGGTCCAGTTACGTGAATGGATGGCAGGTAAACACCTTTCGCAGCTGCATCTTCCACCAGATACAACCCTTCCTTGCCCAGGGTGATGATCACCGGGTGCCGGGTGCGTTTGGACAATTCATGCCCACAATGGTCGACAAGGGTCTGCAGATCATCATCACTGCGCTGCTCCAGGCGGGCTGCCCGCAGGGATTCGCGCACATTTGATTTCAAAATGACATTCTCAAAGAGGCTGAGGTATTCTCTTGAATCCACGCAGATGATTTTTTCAGGGTAACGAACGGCCAAATCCCGGATTTCACTGCGTATCCGGTCAGTGATCACGCCACAATTGCGTTCCTGAACCTGGTCAATGACCAGCATGCCATCAGCCTCGCTGATCAATGATTCCATCCGTGAGACCAGTAATGCCTCAAGATCGGACGGCAGGGGGGTGCGGTTCTTAACATCCATGCGATTGAGTTCGTGCTCGTATCCGTCCAGTTCCCGCATCATGGGCTTGGTGTAGGTGGGGGTGCTGTATCCCGGCACTTCGATCAGACCCCGCAGGTCCACCTTCTGTTCCAGCAGTTTTCGGCGCAGGACGTAGCCGTTGCCATCATCACCGCAGAACCCCAGTGCCAGAACATTGACGCCAAGCGCTCGCAAATTTGAAACCACTGTACCGGCAGCACCTGGATACTGACGGGTCTCCACCACCTGGTAGGCTTCAATGCCAGTCTCAATGGACACTTCGCTCAAGCGGCGCTCCATGATCATATAATTGTCCAGGAAAAGATCTCCTATGACCGCCATTTGCACATGGGTGAGTTGCTGCAGAAGTTCTTCCAGGCGTTTACGATTCATGGATTCCCCCGATAATGCGGTGATATAAATTGGGAACCGTCACCTTGTGATCTCCGCGAATGTAAACGCTTTGACCGCCATCCTGCACGGTTCTCACCAGGATGGTCTTATACGGCCGATAATAATAGGCAGCTGTTCCCCGGGGCGCCTCTTTGTGGTAATCTTCTCCCAGATCCTGCAGATCAAATACCGCTGTGGTGAAATGGGTGATGGTTTTGCCTTCCTGGAAAGCGACATTCCGCGACATCGATAGGGCTTTCAGGTACACCTCAGGTCCCATGACGGCGGAGCCGATGTTCAAAAGCACCCCGCCTTCCAAATGGCGGATGGTCTCGGTGAAGACCAGGAAATCGTTGTAAGAACTGGCACCCAGGGCTGCGCCGTCCAGGTTGGGATGCTCGTGGATGATATCCTGACCGATTGCGGCATGGATGGTCACGGGCACCTGGCTCAAGAACGCCTGTGCCAGCACTGAGATCTCTTTGTGGGGAAAATCACCCTGTGCAATTATCCTGCCCAGGGCTTCGCCCAGGCCAATCCCTTCGCGGCTGGCGGTGACCATGGCTTCGTTGATACCGCCAGTCTCCACCCACAAACCAAATTGCCCCTCGGAGATATANNGATCAATAACGGTGAGTTCCCGCAGCGCAGTACATGCGCCCCGAGCATCAGGACGACAGGCGCGCCATTTTTCCGGGCAGACCGTATTCTTTCTGCGAGAAAATCCAGATCAGGATTCTCCATGCTTTCATAGGGGGTTTCTGGATAGATCATCACGCTCAGATCAAGATCGTTCTTCCTCTCGACCAGGGGCTTTAATCGCAACTTGGAGCGGTCAAATTGAGGATATGGCATTTCATTCCTCCGCGAACAGGTACTCTTCCAGCTCAAAAGCGTACCTGAAATCCGGGATGATCAGGTCTGCTCCAGCGGAGATCAGGCGGCTTCGTTTCCATTCATCAATGCCTGAACGGTCCTTTTCATTGGTGGCCAATCCGACCGCAATCCCGCCAACGGATTTTGCGTCTTCAATCTCCACGTATCCATCACCAAAAGTGGTGAACTCACTTCCGTGAAGCTGATGCTCAGCGATGATCCGATCGATCACCACCTTCTTGGAGAAGGATTGGTAATCATCCTTTGCACCGTATATGCCTTCAAAATAAGGGGGAAGACCGAGCAATTCCGCTTCTTCAAAAACATATTTTTCATCCGTGCCAGAAGCCAGGTAACAGCGTACCCCGTGTTTCTTTAAGATATTTAACCATTCAAATGCACCAGGAACACACATTTCCCCAGGTGCTGCCTGCCCGTTTTTGAGTGCAGAGATCCTCCCCTGGATGTGGACGTTTAATCGCTCGTTGTACAAATTCTTGTAAAATAGCGGATCTTCGGGTGTGCCGCCGCGTTTGGCAATTTCATCGCAAAGCTGAATCATCTGGTAAATGGTCTGTTTTCCAGTCAAACGCGTGACGAATTCCCTGACCACTTTCTTGATCGTCTGCGGATCTTCATGTCGGGGAGTTTGCAGGAGGATCTCGGTCATCATGGGGATCATGATGCTCTGCCACCCTTCGCGGATAAGCGAAATCGTGCCGTCAAAATCAAAAAGGGCGGTACGCATCCTGCCGCGCTGCAAGTTGGGGGTAATGACCTCGATATACCTGGAAATGGTGGGCTCGATGTTCAACGTCATAAGCAGTACTTCTTTCTACGAAATTGTATCTTGATTATATCAAATACTTATTTAAATTGAATAACTAAGTNNAATCACCGAAACTTGAACGGGGAGGATGGTTGTTCAGTTTGGGGTCACTTGAAACTGTTTAAAAATTCTGCCCGCATCAAGAAAATTTAAAAAGGAGGAAGAAGTATGGTCAAAAAGCATTGGTACATAGTGGTGGCTTTAATGGTGGTTGCCTCAATTTTGATGGCAGCCTGCCAGGCCACGCCGACCGCTGCTCCTGCCACTTCCGAGAAGCCCAGTGGAAAATTGGAAATCTTCTCATGGTGGACGGCTGGTGGAGAAGCAGAAGGTTTGAATGCAATCATGGCAGTTTACAAAGGGTTGTATCCGGATGTGGAGATCGTCAACGCGACCGTTGCAGGCGGTGCTGGCACGAATGCAAAGGCAGTGCTGGCCACCCGTTTGCAGGGCGGAAACCCGCCGGATTCCTTCCAGGTCCATGCTGGACTCGAAGTTGAAAAATACAGCCCATCCCAGTACCTCGTGCCATTGGATGACATGCTTGATCCCGCTGTCTATCCTGCTGATCTCCTGGCCATGCTGAAGTATGAAGATCACTATTGGAGCATCCCTGTCAACATTCACCGCTCCAATGTGCTCTGGTACAACAAGACTGTCCTGAAGGATGCTGGCATTGAAGCACCGCAGACCATGGATGAATTCATGGCTGCTCTCGAGACTTTGAAGGGCAAGGGTTATATTCCCATCACCATGGGCACCAAGGAAGGTTGGGAAGGCGCTCATGTCTTTGAAGGTTTCCTGCTCTCATTCCTTGGACCAGATGATTATATTGGTCTGTGGAAGGGTACAACCGCCTGGTCCGATCCCCGCGTCACCAGCGCTCTCGAAGCCTTCAAGAAGATGATGACCTATGTCAATACTGACAATGCCGCCCTCACCTGGGATGGCGCTGCTCAGTACTTGACCACCAACAAAGCTGCCTTCCTGATCATGGGAGACTGGGCTGCCGGATGGTTCGCAAGCCAGAACTTCACTGATTTTGGCTGGGCTGCCACTCCTGGTACGGGTGGACAATTCGTTGCCCTGTCTGACTCCTTCGCACTGCCGAAGGGCGCCCCGAACGAAACCGCCGCCAAAGCCTGGCTTCAGGTTGCCGGATCCAAAGCTGGTCAGGAAGCCTTCAATCCCAAGAAGGGTTCCATTTGCGCACGCACTGACTGCGATGATGCTGCATTCCAAGCCGTTCCCGCCACCTATGATTATCTGCATGCCACCGCTGCAGAATGGAAGACCGATCGCATCGTCCCATCCATTGTTCATGGGGCAGCCACCATTGAAAGCTGGGCCACCGCCTTCAAGGACACCATTTCACTCTTCGTGTCCTCTGGTGATGTTGCCAAGACCCAGACTTCACTTGGTCAGCTCTGTGTTGACGCTGGTGTCTGCAAATAAGCAGGGATAAACCGGTTAAGGCAGTCCCCACGGGGACTGCCTTAACTTAATAGGGAGTGTTTTTATGCACCTCAATCAGAAATACAGGCTTTATTCAATATTGCTGATAGCCCCTTCTGTCCTGGCGATATTGGTGTTTGTTTATGGTTTCATTGCGTTCACTGGCGTGGCTTCTTTTATCAACTGGACAAAAATGAAGATCGACTTTACTTTTGTCGGCTTCAATAACTATATCCGACTGTTCCAAACCGAACGCTTTCTCATTGACCTGAGAAATACTCTCACGTTCACCGTCCTTTTCCTCCTCATCACCATCGTCATCGGTCTTCTGCTTGCAATTCTGGTGGATCAGAACATCAAAGGTGAATCCTTATTCCGCAACATTTTCCTTTTCCCGATGGCTTTTTCTTTCATCGTGACGGGTGTGGTGTGGCGCTGGCTGCTGGCTCCAGGTAATGAAATTACAGGTGCCCTGGGAGTGAACCTCATCTTCGAAAAGATCGGTCTGGGTTTTCTGGCGAATGGATGGTACACCGACCCCAGGATCGGTATCAGGGCAGTGGTGATTGCCGCAGTCTGGCAATATGCCGGATACATCATGGCGCTTTACCTGGCAGGAATTCGTGGGATACCTGTCGAAATAGTGGAAGCTGCACGTGTTGATGGTGCCTCCGAAATCAACGTTTACCGCCATATCATCCTTCCCCTGGTCCGTCCTATTACACTCTCTGCAGTCATCATTTTGGGACATATTTCCCTTAAGATCTTCGATCTGGTCGTTTCCATGACCGGACCGGGAACGGGCTTTTCCACAGATGTCCCGGCATTCTTCATGTACGATACGACTTTTCGTGGGAATCGCTTTGCCGAAGGGTCTGCGATTGCCATTATCCTCTTGTTATTGGTGGCAATTCTCGTCGTTCCCTATCTCATTAACAGTTCCAAGGTGGAGGTGGAGCGATGAGTGCCCTTACGGTTACCCATTCTCGAAGGCAATTCAAATTTAGATGGTCACGTTTCTTCATTTATCTCGTCCTCATCATCTCCGTTGTTTTCTTCCTGGTTCCCATCTACCTGTTGTTGATCACAAGCTTCAAGTCATATCAGGAAGTCAACATGGCGAACATGTGGAATTTCCCGCTCAAACTCAGCCTCGAATCGTTCAAATACGCATGGTTTGGCTCTGAAACAGGCGGCTACCGCGGGCTCTCTGGTAATTTTGTGAACAGCCTGATCCTGGTGATCCCGGCTTCGCTTACCTCGGCGATTGTCGGCTCATTGAATGGATACGTTTTCTCCAAGTGGAAATTCAAGGGATCAGATGCTATTTTTTCACTCATGCTCTTCGGTATGTTCATCCCATATCAGAGCATTTTGATCCCTCTGGTGCAGGTTCTGCAGTGGATATCCACCTTCACCAATCCCATCATTCACGCAATCCAGGGGAGTACGGTCATCAGCGGAAGTCACACTTTTATGTACTGGCTGGGAGAGCTCATCCCAGGGTATGGCACAATTGGTGGATTGATCATGGTGCATGTGATCTATGGTCTCCCCATCGCCACCCTGACCTTCCGCAACTACTACGCCGGGATCTCCAGAGAACTGATTGAAGCGGGCATGATCGACGGCGATGGGTTCCTGGGACTTTACAGGCACATCCTGTTTCCCATTTCCATGCCGGGATTTGTAGTGGTGCTGATCTGGCAGTTCACTTCCATTTGGAATGATTTCCTCTTTGGCATCATTGTGACCTCCGATCCGAATGTTCAACCCATCACCGTGGCATTGAACAACCTCGCAGGGTCATATATCGTTGAGTGGAATGTTCAAATGGCTGGAGCCCTGCTTTCGTCATTGCCCACCCTGCTGGTCTATATCTTCCTCAGCCAGTATTTCATCCGCGGTTTGATGGCTGGCTCTTTGAAGGGTTAAGAAGATTAGAAAGCGTGGTAAATTCTCATGCCATATTCGAGTATTGACTTAAAAAAAGTCAAAACCTATCCCATTGTGGACCGCCGTAATCTGGTCAAACTAAGCGACCTGGTCCACCCCGGTAATACCATCCCTCTCATGGTAAGCGATGACCTTGACCAGGTGGTGGCTGCCATTTTGAAAGCCAGGCAGGATGGTCGTCCCGTGATCTGGAACATGGGCGCCCACGTGATCAAATGTGGGTTGGGTCCGCTGCTGATTGACTTGATGGAAAAAGGCATCATCACTCACCTTTCGGGCAATGGAGCGGTATCCATTCACGATACCGAGCTGGCGATGATCGGCGAGACCTCTGAGGATGTTGCCACCAGTATTGAGGACGGCAGCTTTGGAATGGCTTTCGAAACTGGAGAGGTGATCTACAGGGCTTTGCGCCGGGGTGTGATGGACGGCCTGGGTTATGGAGAATCCCTGGGGCGCTTGATCACCGAAGAAAAGATGCCTCACAGAGATATTTCGGTGCTATCGGCAGCCTACCGCTTGAAAATCCCGATGACCATCCATGTCACCATTGGAGCTGATATCATTCATCAACACCCTCATTCCGATTTTGGCGTCCTAGGCGAGGCGACCGGGCGTGATTTCAAGATCTTTTGCGCATCCGTCACAAGCCTTGAAGGTGGAGTCTTCATGAACTTTGGCTCTGCGGTGACTGGCGCCGAAGTGTTCTTAAAAGCGCTTTCCATCGCCCGCAACCTGGGATATTCCGTCAGCAAGTTCACCACTGCAAATTTTGATCTGATACCCCTGGCAGGCAATTACCATTCCGGGGTTGGCAAGGCAGAACCGGAGTACTACTATCGACCCCGAAAGAATATCGTCAACCGGCCTGTCTCGATGGGCGGGCATGGTTATCACATTCAGGGCGATCACATGGAAACTGTGCCCACCCTTCACCATAAGGTGACCGCCAGCCTGGTAGAAGGCTTGAAAATCGAAGTAAAACCAGAAGTTCCTACGGATGAGTTCACTGGAATGCTTGAGCGAGTGAAGTCAGAGTCTCCTTCCAGTGTGGGTGTGCTTCAAGCCATGGTGGACCGTCACCCTCATCTGCGGGGGGCGTCCATTTCACTGGCCAGGGCTTTCCAGGCCATTGCGCGTTCCTTCTCTCTTGGAGGAACCCTTTACCTCGCCGGGAACGGTGGCAGCATGTCTGATGCGCTTCACATTTCTGGCGAGCTGCTCAAGTCCTATGCGGGAAAACGTCCCCTCACATCGGAGGAAGTCTTCGCCTTCGAACCATTACCGGACGGTCAAAAACTGGCTGCCTCACTTGAACGAGGCTTGCGGGGCATCACCCTGGGAGTGAATCCCACCATTGGTTCAGCGGTGGATAACGATTTTGCAGAGCGCAGCATGTCTGTTGCCCAGGAGTTGAATGCGCTCGGCCGCAGCGGTGATGTACTCCTTGCCATTTCCACCAGCGGTAAAGCGCGCAATCTGCTTTATGCTGCCGAAACTGCGCGGGCGAAGGGAATCACCACCATTTTGTTGACCGGACCCGGCGAAAGTCCACTTTCCAATGCAGCAGATCTGACGATCCATGCGCCGGGTGAACGCACAGACCGCATCCAGGAAAATCACATCCTGCTTTACCATTGCCTGTGCGAAATGCTCGAAAAACATTTCTTTGGACAATAAGGAATTTGTTTTCCTTG
>DNOU01000228.1:0-20289 GCA_003501835.1 Anaerolineaceae bacterium
ACCCGCCTTGCTCATGAAGCCGCCATGCACCGCCTGGGCGGTCATGTGACGGGTTTTTCGGATGCCAAAATGACCCGCGCTGGTGACTGGTACCAGGAATCGATCAAAGACACGGTCAAAATGCTGGAATACTACGGTGATGTCATCGTGATGCGCCATTTCCAGCAGGGTGCCCCCATGGAGGCAGCCAGGTGGGCTTCTGTGCCCATCATCAATGGCGGCGATGGCTGGGGTGAACATCCCACCCAGATCCTGACCGACCTGTACACTGTACTGACTGAAAAGGGTCACATTGATGGATTGAAGTGGCTGGCTGTGGGTGACATGCGCATGCGCACCATGCACTCTCTATCCTATGCGTTGACCCAGTTCGATTGCCCCATTACCTACGTCGCACCCCCCGAAATGACCCTCACCCCCGAATTCAAGGCCGAGCTCGATCAATACAGCCTGAATTATCATGAAGTTGAGCATGTGGAACAGGCGATCGCCGAAGCCGACGTCATTCTGGTCGAACCCGTGGTTCAGCCGGATTACACCAAGTCCCGTCAGGAAGCCGGTGAGCATGGTTTGACCCCCGCCAATTACAAGATCACCCGTGAACTGCTTTCCACCAAGGCGAAATCGGATGCCATTTTGCTGCACAGTCTGCCCCGCATGGATGAGATTCCCCCGGATGTGGACATCACCCGCTGGTCGCGTTACTGGCAGGAAGCCTTCAATGGCGTTGTGATGCGCATGGCGCTGCTGGGGCTGGTCCTGGGTGCCATGGAATAGTCCAACCTTGAGGTCGTCCAAAAAACAGGGACGATTCATGAATCTCCCCCTGCATGCGGGCCGTATTTTATGATTGGCTTGTTGGGGATGACCTCGAATTTCTTTTTGGAGGAAAGATGAAAACTTTCTTGCATGGACGTGACTTGATTGGCGATCTCGATTTCTCAAAAGAAGAAGTCGAAACCGTTCTTGAGGTTGCCTTCGACCTCAAACGCAAGCGCGCTTTGAACGAGCTTACTCCTTATTTGCGTGACAAGGTTCTGGCAATGCTCTTCTTCTTCAGCTCCACCCGCACCCGTGGTTCATTTGAAGCAGGGATGGCTCACCTGGGTGGGCATGCCGCCTTCATTGAATCACGCACCACGCAAATTTCCCATGGCGATACCCCGAAGGAAATTGGTGAGATCTTCGGCCGCTATTTCGACGGAATCGCCATTCGTCATGTGGACTGGGGCGTGGGGAATGGCTATCTGAATGAGGTTGCCAGGGCGTCACGGGTTCCCGTGTTGAACATGCAGTGCGACATCTACCATCCTTTCCAGTGTCTCGCTGACCTGATGACGATCATCGAAAAGAAGGGCAGGGATTTGCGGAAGAAGAAGATGGTGGTCTCTTGGGCATATGCCGCTTCTTATCAGAAGCCCATGTCCGTTCCACAATCACTTGTGCTGCAGATGCCGCGGTTTGGTATGGACGTAACTCTGGCGCATCCACCGGAATTCAAGCTGATGCCCGAGATCATAAACATGGCAGAAGAACAGGCCAGGAAGTTCGGCACCAGATTTGAGGTGGTGGAAGACATGGATGCAGCCTTCAAGGATGCCGATATCGTTTACGCCAAGTCCTGGGGTGCCATGGTTCATACCCCGGATGCTGAAGAAGGCGCCAGGATCATCAAGAAGTACGAGAGTTGGATCACCGACGAACGCCGCATGAAGCTGGCGAAACCTGATGCCATTTATATGCACCCCCTGCCTGCTGACCGCAATATCGAAGTGACCGATGGCGTGATGGACGGACCTCAATCAGTTGTGTATGACGAAGCCGAGAACCGCATGCATGCACAGGAAGCGGTCATGGCTTTGACCATGAGTTAATCTACTTATTATTTGGAGATGGATAGAATGGCAAAAAAAGGTGTTGCAGTAGTAGCAGTGGGTGGTAACTCGCTGATCAAGGACGAAAAGCATCGTACGATCCGCGATCAATACGAAGCCGGTAAGGAATCCATGCATCACATTGTGGATATGATCGAAGCCGGGTGGGACGTGGTGGTCACTCATGGCAATGGCCCGCAGGTGGGATTCATTTTGCGGCGCTCCGAGCTGTCTATCAGAGAATTACATCCTGTGCCCCTCGATTACTGCGGTGCAGATACCCAGGGCTCCATCGGCTATATGTTTGCCATGGCGCTGGATAATGAGTTCAAAGCCCGCGGAATCAAAAAGAATACCGCCGCCGTGGTTACCCAGACCGTCGTGGACCGCGACGACAAAGCGTTCCAGAATCCAAGTAAACCCATTGGCTCATTCATGGACGAAAAGACCGCCAAACAACACGCAGCGGATGAGGGTTGGTCGGTAGTGGAGGATGCCGGACGGGGGTGGCGTCGGGTTGTCCCTTCACCGATCCCCGTAAAGATAGTCGAAGCACCTGCGATCAAGACGCTCATCGATGCAGGCTTTACTGTGGTCGGTGTGGGCGGCGGCGGCATTCCGGTGATCGAAAACGAGAAAGGTGAACTGATGGGCGTGGAAGCGGTCATTGACAAGGACTTCGGTTCCTCAGTTCTGGCTTCTTTGATCAATGCCGACCTTTTCGTGATCAGCACGGCAGTGGAGAAGGTTGCCATTAACTTCAACAAACCTGATCAGCAATGGCTGGACCGCATCACCGTTTCTGAAGCCAGGAAATACATGGCGGAAGGGCACTTTGCAAAAGGATCCATGCTCCCCAAGATCCAGGCAATTCTCTTGTTCCTGGAGAANNCGGATGAATTCATCCGGCATAACATTTATCCTGGCAGCAGGTTATTTTAAGAATATTTTCCTTTAATTTGACATGGGGTTGTGTACAATACTAGAGGTGGAACGTCTGGTGAATATCCTTGCGACAATTCGGTGAGTGATCAAATGCAAGTCCATTGAATTACTCTGCCATTGGAAGGAGGTGGCGTTAACATCTTCGCTTTTGTCAATGACCATTCCTGGTCGGTTCCCTGTACATTAACCTGGAGGAGAATGATTATGAGATCCAAACGATTGTGGTTGGTAGTTAGCATCATTTTGACAGCAGCCCTGGTACTGTCAGCATGCGCCGCGCCCACCGCTGCCCCAACAACNNCCAACAGCGGCGCCAGAAGAAAAATTCGTATTTGGCATGTTGCTGGTCGGACCATACAATGACAATGGCTGGAGCACTGCCACGTATGAAGGCGGTCTCTACGTTCAGGCTCAAATTCCCAATACCGAATTCATTTATGCCGACAACGTCAATATTGCCTCAAACCCGAACACCACTGCTGCCCAATTTGCTGAACAATTACTGCAGCGTGGCGCCAAGGTGATCATCTTCAACTCTGATGATATGAAAGATGGCGTGAGTGAATTCTCCAAAGCCCATCCTGATGTTCCCGTGATCTGGCTTTCGGGTGATTATGCCTGGAAAGATGGTCAACGTTACCAGGCAGACTTAACCAACGAATCTGACATCATGGGCGAGATGGAATACGGCAAGATGATGGCAGGCTGCGCGGCAGCTTTGACCACCAAGACCGGCAAGATCGGTTTCCTGGGTCCATTGATCAATGATGAAACCCGCCGCCTGGCCGATGCTGCATTCCTGGGCGCGAAATACTGCTGGGAAAATATTGCCGAGCAGACCACCCCGCTTGAATTCAAAGTCACCTGGATCGGCATGTGGTTCAACATCCCGGGTGTGACGCTTGATCCCACCCAGGTTGCCGATGATTTCTACACCAATGGATACGACGTGGTCATCTCTGGCATCGACTCCACCGAAGCCGTGGTTGAAGCCAACAAGTTCCAGGGTCAGGGCAAGGAAGTTTATGCCGTGCAATATGATTACAAGGATGCCTGCAAGGTTGCTCCAAAAGCCTGCCTGGGTGTTCCGTACTTCAACTGGGGTGTGGCACTCAAACCCATGATCCAATCCATCATTGATGGCACGTACACCCGCCAGTTTGTCTGGCAGGGTCCGGACTGGAAAGATATCAACAATGCCGACACCTCGATGGTCGGTTTCCAGAAGAGCGATGGGCTTTCCGCGGATGCTTCCACCAAGCTGGATCAATTCATCAGCGAACTGGCTGGTGGATTGAACCTGTGGACGGGTCCCATGAATTACCAGGACGGCACCGTTTTCCTTAAGGAAGGCGAAACCGCCACCCCGCAGCAGATCTGGTACATGCCTCAACTGCTCGAGGGCATGCTGGGCGACAGCGTCGCAAAGTGATTTGATTCATGCATCCAGGGGAAGGCAGGTCAACCTGCCTTCCCATCTTCATCGCACCACCATGGAATCAATTTATGGACGTAGAACTGATCAATATTCACAAGAGATTTGGCAAGGTTCACGCGAATAACGGCATTTCATTAACGGTGAAATCAGGAACCGTGCAGGGTATTCTGGGGGAAAATGGGGCAGGCAAGAGCACCCTGATGAAGATCCTTTCCGGGTTCATCCAGGCTGATTCCGGAGATATCTTGCTGGATGGGAAAAAAGTGACCATACACAGCCCTGCGGACTCAGTCAAGCTTGGCATTGGTATGCTCCATCAGGATCCACAGGACTTTCCTCCGATGAAGGTGGTGGACAATCTGATCATCGGCAGCCCGATGGGCTTATTCCCTGACCGCAAGAAGATCATTCGGGAATTCGAAGAACTCCAAAAGCAGTTTAATTTCTCTATTTCTCCGGAAACCTACGTTGATACATTGACTGTTGGCGAACGCCAGCAGCTCGAGATCCTGCGCCTGTTGTGGTTGGGGGCAGAGGTATTGATCCTGGATGAACCGACCACGGGCATTTCTGCATCGCAAAAGGATCTCCTTTTCGCAACCATTCGAAAACTGGCAGCCCAGGGAAAAGCCATCCTTTTTGTCTCACACAAGCTGGATGAAGTGGAAGCGCTTTGTTCGCAGGTGGTGGTCTTTCGCCAGGGGATCAACATGGGGAGCATGACCCCCCCTTATCAAACCGATAAGCTTGTGGAAATGATGTTCGGCAAGAGCATTGTTCGTAGCGAAAATGTGTGTGAAAAGCAGGAAGACAAGAGTTTTGAAATAGAAGAGCTGAGAATTGACGATGTGCGCCTTGCCATTCGGGACGTCAATTTTTGTATTCAAAAAGGTGAAGTCATTGGCCTGGCTGGTATGGAAGGCTCCGGGCAGGCTTTGATCCTGAGAGCGCTGGCGGGAATCCTTCGTCCGACAGGCGGGCACATTTATATGATCGAAGGAGCGGATGGCGGAAGAATCGACCTGGCGGGAAAACATTATTTCACCTATCGCGATCATGGCATTCACTTTTTACCGGCAGCGCGTCTGGAAGAAGGCTTGATCCAGGGTTTGAGTCTGGCAGAGCACTTTGCCCTGGCAGAAGAACAGACTGGCTTCATGGTGGACCGTGACCAGGTGGAAAATCTTTCGAAGAAACGCATTACAGATTTCAACATCCACGGCACTCCTGAATCCCGCATTGAGGAGCTTTCAGGCGGCAACCAGCAGAGGGCTGAACTGGCGTTGATGCGCGATCCGCTACGCCTGTTGCTGCTGGAACACCCCACGCGCGGGTTGGATATTGAAAGCGCCATGTACATCTGGGGTAAGCTCAAGCAGCGCTGTGAAGATGGAGCCAGCATCGTTTTTATTTCGTCGGACCTGGATGAAGTGATCCATTACAGCGACCGCATTCTGGTATTTTATGGAGGCAAGGTCTCTCCGGCTTTTGAGGCTTCAAGTGTCACCATCGATATGTTGGGGCAGTTGATTGGCGGAAAGGGCTGGTCATGATGCAATGCAGAGGAATGACTCATGGTAACTAAACCTGCAGAAAGACCTGAAAGCACTGGCGGATTGATTCGCACTCTGCTGACCAACCGGTTCAGTTCCATTGTGATTGCGGTACTGCTTTCGCTGGCAGCCACCTGGATCGTGATTTCAGTCATGGGCGTGGAGCCTGTCAGGGTGTTCAGCATCATGCTCAATGGATCGGTCGGCTCGGTAGACGCCGTCACCCAATTGCTCCAATCCTGGGTACCGCTGGTGCTGGCGTCCAGCGGATTGTTGTTTACCTTTACTGCTGGCCTGTGGAATATCGGCATGGAAGGGCAGATCGAAATGGGCGCCATCTTCGCCTATGGTGCGATCCACTTTCTGTCCGGCACACCCTTATCCGGCCCGCTGGTCATCATTATTGCCACATTTTCAGGTATGTTGGGCGGAGCCCTGTGGGCATACCTGGTGGGTTTGCTAAAGAATTACGGTAATGTGAACGAGATCTTTGGCGGTTTGGGGTTTAACTTCATTGCAGATGCTGTCCTGCTTTTCCTTGTGTACGGTCCCTGGAAGCCAGCCGGCGTTGCCCAGGGGAGCACCAAGATGATCGAAAGCCAGTATTGGCTGCCCCAGTTACCCGGCTCATATTTGAGTCTTTGGGCACTGGGTGCCGCGATTGTGGGAATTCTGATCGTGGCGGTGGTTCTGAAAGGCACTTATTTTGGGTTGAAGCTGAAAGCGGTCGGCAAGAATGCCAAGGCATCCTTTATGATGGGCATTCCCACCAGCAGGTACATGCTGCTTTCATTTATCTTGTGCGGCCTTTTTGCCGGATTGGCAGGTTCAATCCAGGTGACGGGATTCCTGCACGTGCTGCGTAACAGTATTTCAGGAAGTTATGGTTATGTGGGTTTGATGGTGGGGATGCTCGCCAATTACCAACCCTGGGTGGTGGTCCCCATTTCATTGGTCTTTACAGCGCTCAGTAAGGGCGCTACCGGTCTGGGCATTGACTTGAGACTGGATTCAAATCTTTCGGGCGTGATCCAGGGTTTGCTTGTGATTTTTGTTCTACTCATGGAAGGCGTCCGAAACCGTTTGTCAAGAGGCAGCAAAGGAATTTCACATGGATAACTCTTTACTGGCGAGCTTTGGATCCATTTTTACCTGGGCTGCCCCGGTTGTCTTTGCGGTCATGGGGGAGACGCTTACAGAAAAATCCGGTGTGATTAACCTGTCATTAAATGGCAGCATGATCCTTTCTGCAATGGCAGGGTTTGCAGTTGCAACCACCACGGGCAGCTTTTTCTGGGGATTCCTGGCAGGTGCGGCGGTGGGTGCACTGGTGGCGTTCATCATTGCGTTCATGAGTATCGGTCTCAAGCAATCACAGGTAGCCGTGGGGTATGTCCTCACTCTGGCCACCAAGAGCCTGGCTTATTTCCTGGGAGCGCCTTTTGTCGGAAAACCCGTGATGCAGCTATCCCTGGTGAAGATCCCGTTCCTGGATCAACTGCCAATACTGGGACCGGTGATTTTCAATAAAGACATTGTGACGTACCTGAGTTATCTGTTGGTCATCGTTTGTTACATCTGGGTCTTCAAGACGAGCAAAGGATTGATCCTGCAGGGCATCGGCGAACAACCTGCTGCGGCCTTCGTACGAGGTGCCAATGTGAACCGCCTGCGCTATATCTACACCATCATTGGCGGTGCCCTGGTGGGGATTGGCGGCGCGCAGTACTCTCTGAGTGTCAAAACCTGGAATGGCCAACTGACCGGCATCGATGGCATCGGTTGGATCGCACTGGCGATCACGATTTTCGGTTCCTGGCATCCCGTCCGCGGCGCGCTTGGCTCCTATTTCTTCGTGCTGCTGCAATGGCTGGGCATCACCTTGCAGCCTTTGATGCCCAATGTCAATTCGCGCATTTTCCAGGTAGCCCCCTTCCCGCTGATGATCCTGGCGCTGCTCTTTGTGAACATCGGAAGCGCTGACTGGGTTGAACGCACCCTTGCCGGACTACCGGAAGGCGGGCGTAAATTCGTATCACGCCTGATAAGAGGAATGCGCACTCACTCTCCGGCTGCACTGGGCACTCCATTTGATAATGAATAAGGGAATCTGATGGCTCAATATCTTGGTTTTCGTTGCTCAATGTGTGAAACAGAATATTCTCCAACATCCATTATCTATACCTGTCCAAAATGCGGCGGCAATCTGGACGTGCTGCTGGATACCAACCAAATTCGCACCAAATACCAGGTGGAAGATATTACTTCACGCAGTGATTACTCATTATGGCGCTATCTTCCGCTGCTTCCTGTGGCTGATCCTGGCGGCGCGGGCACGCCACTGAGATCTGCAGGCTGGACGCCGCTGTATGAACCTCCGGAACTGGCTAAGGAACTGGGTCTTGGGCGTCTTTGGGTCAAGGATGAAGGACGCAACCCCACAGCATCGTTTAAGGACCGTGCAAGCTCGGTGGTGGTCGCAAGGGCTCGTGAGATCAATGCAGAGGTGGTGGTAACCGCTTCCACCGGTAATGCTGGAGCTGCCCTGGCAGGTATGTCGGCTGCAGTGGGGCAGAGATCTGTCATTTTCGCGCCTAAAACTGCGCCTCAGGCGAAAATTGCCCAACTCCTGGTGTACGGTTCGCAAGTGATCCTGGTGGACGGCAACTATGATTCAGCTTTTGACCTGACCATTGAAGCTGCCAGTGAGTTTGGCTGGTATTGTCGCAACACGGGCTACAACCCCTTCACAGCAGAGGGGAAGAAGACTGCAGCCCTGGAAATCTGGGAACAGATCATTTTGCCAGGACAGGCTGAGCATCTTTTGAATGTGTTCGTTTCGGTGGGGGATGGGAATATCATCTCAGGGTTCCACAAGGGATTCAAGGATCTGATGGAGTTGGGGTGGCTCAGGCAGATGCCGCGTCTGTTCGGCATCCAGTCAGACAAATCTGCGGCAGTTGCCAATGCTTTCTTTGCTGGCAATGAAGAGATCGTTCCGATCACCGCGACCACAATTGCCGATTCGATCAGTGTGGATCTGCCGCGCGATGGTGTGCGGGCGGTGCGGGCTGCACGCCAGACAGGAGGAGCCTATCTCACAGTTTCTGATGAAGAGATCATTGCCGCCATTGCCGACCTGGGCAAGGCGGGCATTTTCGCTGAACCTGCCGGCTCCACCGCTTATGCCGGATTGAAGAAAGCGCTGCGCGATGGCATAGTCGATCCCGCTGACCCGGTGGTGGTGATCAATACAGGGAACGGGCTCAAAGACGTCCGCGCAGCAATGGCTTCTGTATCGCCTGCTCCAGTGATCGAACCCACCATGCAGGCTCTCAAGAAGTATTTGGGGATTTAGGACAAGCAGTGATGAAACCTGTCATTTCGGTGATTGCACCGGTCTATAACGAAAAAGATTCTTTGAATGAGCTGTACCGCCGTGTATCGGAGGTGATGAACTCACAGCTGGATACCTGGGAGCTGGTGCTGGTGGACGATGGGTCCACCGACGGTTCCACGGAAATGATGCGGGAGCTTGCCAAACAGGATGGGCGTGTGCGGCCGGTGATTTTTGCACGCAATTTTGGGCACCAGATCGCAGTCAGTGCCGGTATGGCGTATAGCCGCGGGGATGCCGTGGTGATCATCGATGCCGACCTGCAGGATCCGCCGGAAGTGATTCTGGAACTGATGGCGAAATGGCGCGAAGGGTACGAGGTGGTCTATGCCACCCGTTCCGAACGCGAAGGGGAGAGTGGCTTCAAATTGCTCACTGCTTCACTTTTCTACAGGCTCATCTACCGCATTACCGATATCAAAATTCCCATGAACACGGGGGACTTTCGGCTGCTTGACCGCAAGGTGGTCGACCTGATGAACGCCATGCCCGAACACAACCGCTTCCTGCGCGGCATGTCAGCCTGGGTGGGGTTTCGACAGATTGGCGTACCTTACAAGCGGGCAGCCCGTTTCGCAGGTTCCTCAAAGTATCCTTTGAAGAAAATGATCAAGCTGGCGCTGAATGCCATTACGGGCTTTTCGTACCTGCCGCTGCAACTGGCCAACTGGATCGGGTTCATTGCGGTGGGAGCTTCGCTTCTGCTGCTGATCGCCATTATCATCCTGCGGATTGTGGGCTCGGCATGGCTGGCGGGTCAGGCGGTATGGTTGATTCTGGGATTGTTCCTGGGAGGTGTGCAGCTCATCTGCCTGGGGATTCTCGGCGAGTACATTGGCCGAATTTATGATGAAGTGAGGGGACGCCCGCTGTATGTGGTCAGCGAGGCTCCTTCTGACGAATCCTGATTTTGGACGGAGTAAATTTTCTATGGCAAAAATAGATTTATCCATGCATCCTGATCGTCTGGAACGAACATTAAAACGTGTACGTGAGCAAAAGATCGTGGTTCCAACTTTTGCCCAGATGAAGAATCCAGCTTTGATACCGGACAGGGTGAAAGCGGAATTGAAGACCATCGGTCTCTGGGATGTTCATCCGCGAAACCTCTTCCGAATTAGCTGGAAGAACGAACCGGTTGCAAAGGGCGGAGGTTTTGATGGTGTCAATTACTTTGAATTTCCCTCCAGCCTGACCGGAACCAAAGCCCGGGTGATTGCTGTGGTTGGAAAATGGTTCCCCACGGGCGCACACAAAGTAGGCGCAGCTTTTGGCTGCCTGGTTCCCCGCCTGGTGACGGGTCAATTTGATCCCACCACGCAAAAAGCTGTCTGGCCTTCCACCGGTAATTATTGCCGCGGCGGTGCATATGATTCTGCCCTCCTGGGCTGCCAGTCCATTTCCATTCTGCCCGAAGGGATGTCGCGGGAACGCTTTGAGTGGCTGCAAAAGATCGGCAGTGAAGTCATCGCCACGCCAGGCAGTGAATCCAACGTCAAAGAGATCTTTGACAAGTGCAAGGAGCTGCGCGCTTCCGGTCAGGACCTGATGATCTTCAATCAATTTGAAGAATTTGGCAACTACCTCTGGCACTTTGAAGTCACCGGTCATGCCCTGGAAGAGGTGTTGAAGCAGGTGATGGGTCCGAATGATACCTACCGCGGCGCTGCCTTTACCACCGGGTCTGCTGGAACCATCGCCAGCGGCGACTACATGAAGAAGATCTTTCCGACCTCGAAGATCATCGCCGGTGAAGCGCTGCAATGCCCCACCCTGCTGGAAAATGGCTTTGGCTCGCATCGCATTGAGGGCATTGGCGACAAGCATGTGCCCTGGATCCACAATGTGAAAAACACCGATTTTGTGGTGGCGATTGATGACAACGCCGTGGTTAATCTCATGCGCCTGTTCAACGAACCTGCAGGCCGCAAGTACCTGGCAAAGAAGGGCGTTCCCGAAGCAGTCGTTTCAAAATTGGACCTGCTTGGGTTCTCGGGCATTGCCAACGTACTTTCGGCCATCAAGTTTGCCAAGTACAACGAGCTGGGTGAAAACGATATTGTCCTGACCGTGCTCACAGATTCAATGGAACTGTACGGCAGCCGGATCACTGAAATGCGTACCCAGTTTGGCGAATATGCCGAAACCGATGCTGCCGCAGATTACGCACGCTATCTGCAGGGCATCACTACTGACAACATGCTTGAGACGACTTATGAATCGCGGAAACGGATTCACAATCTCAAGTACTATACCTGGGTAGAGCAGCAGGGCAGGACGTTCGAAGAAATTCAGGCACAGTGGTACGATCCCCATTACTGGACCGATTTCCAGGGTCAGGTTGATGAGATCGATGAATTGATCAAGGATTTCAACGCAAAAGCCGGCGTTGCCTGAGGATGATCTTTAAACGATCCGGGGTGGGAGGGTTCTCCGACCCCGGATTTTCTATTTCCTGAAACTTGAAATACAATGGGTGAAAACAAGCTCAAAGGGAGTTTGCGAATGGCTTACCAGGTGAAGGATAATGCCCTCATTCTCGTGGCGGTATTGCCGTCAGTTCGTGATTATGAAATTGCACGTCTGCTCGGCTGGTATCGCATCCCCCTGCGCATGGCACCCAAGATTGTGGCGGTGGACATGCTGGCTTTTTATCAGCCAGGATCCTTTGGAATCGAACACCGCTGGCAGATCGAGCATGTGGCTGAGGTGAAAGGTGTGGAATTGACCACCCGGGCAGAATTGCTTCGCGAAGAAAGAGACCATCCGCGGGCAAAAGAAGAATACTACCGGCTCTCCATTGGACCGCTGCAAAAACTGGCAACCCCTCTCCCTGCTGAGAAGTGGAAACGAATCACTTTTTTCTATACCCTGGGAGACCTTTTCAACAGGGCGAGAGAGATCAAGGACCTCGTGGTCAGGAATGAAGACCGGTCGGTATTGTGGAATACCTTGCGTGAACGCCAAAACCAACCTTCCTTTGGGGGAGCGCAAACCTCGCTGCCGCTGGATATCGATATCAGCCTGCTCTCGTTGCTGCCTGGCGGCGCGGGAATGGACGAGGAACCGGGGATGCTGGAAGAGATCTGACCCTGTTTTTTCGCTGGTAAAATGAAGGCACGAATCTGGAGGATCAGTGAATACATTAATCAAGAACGGGACAGTCGTCACTGCTTCGGAATCATTCAAAGCTGATCTATGGATCGTGGACGGTAAAATTTTCCAGATTGCCGAACGCTTGGATGGAGATGAAAGTACCCGGGTGATTGATGCGGCGGGCAAGTGGGTTCTGCCCGGTGGTGTGGACGCACACGTTCACCTGGATATGCCCATGGCAGGCACGGTAACCGCGGATGATCATTACACCGGTACCAGGGCGGCTGCATTTGGGGGAACCACATTCGTGATTGACTTCATTTCACAGGATTCTGACGACCTGGGAAAGCTGGTAAAAGCAGCAGTGGATAAAGCATTGCAAAAGGCCGCGGTGGATTTCAGTTTTCACATGAACATCACGCACCTGACCCCTGAGGTGGAGGCGCAAATTCCGCTTCTGGCGGAGATGGGCGTGACCAGCGTGAAAGTTTTTTCAGCGTACAACCACCGCCTGAGGTTGCAGGATGGCGAAATCTTCAGAGTGTTGCGCGTTGCAAAAAATAGCGGCATTCTGACCATGATGCACGCCGAAAATGGCGACGTAATTGATATTCTGGTGGAGGAAGCGCTCAAAGCCGGGCATCGTTCACCCGTCTGGCATGCGCGCACGCGACCAGCCTGGGGAGCGGAGGAATCCGTGGCAAGAGGTGCTGCCCTGGCGGCAACCGCCGAAGCTCCACTTTACATTGTTCACATGAATGCAGCCGGTGAAGTGGATCAGTTGGAATATGCCCGGGGACTGGGATTGAACATCCTGGGTGAGACCTGTCCCCAGTATCTCTTCTTTACTGAAGATGACCTGGACCGACCGGACGGCGCGAAATTTGTTTGTTCTCCTCCATTGCGGACTGTGGAAGATCAAAATCGTCTGTGGGAAGGGCTGGAGGATGGAATCATCCAGACCATTTCCACTGATCATTGCTCTTTCTTTTTTGATGGGACGAGCCCCATCCTTTATGAGGGGCAGAAAATCGCCATTCCGGGTAAGGAATTGGGGAAGGATGACTTCACGAAAATTCCCAATGGGCTGCCCGGTGTGGGTGACCGGTTACCTGTAATGTGGACTGCCATGGTTCATTCAGGAAGATTTAGTGTCAACCGTTTTGTGGAATTAACCAGCACCAACCCTGCCAGGATATTCGGGATTTATCCCCAAAAAGGGACATTGATGCCCGGCGCTGATGCTGATATTGCCATTTGGGATCCTGAGATGAAGGTCACATATGGCAGGGATAGAGCTCAGCACCGCACTGATTACAATCTGTACGAGGGGTTCGATTTGACTGGTTTTCCTGTGTTGGTTTTTTCGCGCGGAGAATTGATCGTCGATCACGGGACCTGGCACGGAAAAGCCGGCAGGGGTCACTTTATCAGCCGCAAACGCTTTGATCCTGGACAAGGTACACAGGTGTAAATGCTCAGCGTTCTCCCATTTGTAGTGTTACTAACCACCAGTTTCGTGATTCTCATCCTGGGAAGGAATCGTTCCAGGATGGGATGGGTCTGGATGATCTCTACCATCGTGTCTCTTTTGACCTGGCTGGGTGTCATTCTGCTCCATATCCAGTTTCCGAATGGCTTTACTGTTCAAAACTGGCTGCCCGGCAGGATCAGTCAGGATGTTTTGACCTTCCAAATCAGTGAGTCTTCCTGGGTCCTGGCGGTCATCTGGCTTTCGCTTTTGGTTTGTGTCATTGCTGTAAGTTCCGCCAACCTGGAAAATGAAAATAGTGTGCTCATCTTGAGCGGCTCTTTTGCCATGGCTGCAGTCACGCTCCTTTCCATCGAGTCCATGAGCCTGCTTGGATTCTTGATCACCTGGACGTTGATTGACATGGTTGAGTTCATTTTGCTTGCCCGGACAATTCCCGAACGCGAAATGATGAGAACCGAAATCATCGACATTTCAATTCGTATCGCCGGGACATTCCTGGTTGTGGCTGCACTGGCAATTTCATCGCAAAGGGGCGGGGGAAATGAATTAACCAATGCCGGGGCGGATATTTATACGCTTTTGATCGCCGGTTCAGCTCTGAGGATGGGTGTTTTACCCTTGCACACATCCTTCACGCCTGATGAACCAGTGAGGAGGACACTCGGCACACTTTACCGGCTGGCAACCCTGGTTTCTGCTTTTGCCCTGCTTGTACAACTCCCGGGAGCTCCCTTCAGTCAAGAGGCGCTGTGGTTTGTGTACTTCGCAGCCACAGTCGCAGCCGTTTTTGGCGCGTTGATGTGGGCGACTGCGGTCAATGAATTGAGCGGCAGGCAATATTGGGCATTGTCACTGGCTGGACTTGGCATTCTTGCCGTCATGCGCGGGCAAAGCAGCCTCACCCTCGCAGCCGTCTGTATATTGATCAGTGTGGGAGGTTTTCTGTTCGCCACAACTTTGCGTGAACGCCGACATACCCCCTTGTTGATTCTGCTACTGCTCAGTGCCACCGGGCTGCCCTTCACTCCCTTTTCTTCTGCCTGGACCGGAGAATGGTCCCTCTTGCGGATCGTTCAGATCCTCACCCTGGCTCTTCTCTTGATCGGAGCTGAGCGATTTTACCAAAAAAAGAATGAATCAAATGTTACACGCGAGACCTGGATTTCCTTTTTCACCCGGCTGGGCATGATCGTGATTTCTCTCGCGCCATGGACGGTTTTGATCTGGAATAGGGATTTTTTACCGCTTCAACCTGGCTGGTGGTATGCGCTTATTTTGGTGGGGCTTTTCGCAGCCGGGTGGATCTATCGAATTTACTTTAGCCGACGGCTGGCCCGGGAAGATCGGGCGACCCAATTTACACGCGACCTGATCACTGTCAGTGCCCGGTCGCTGCGGGTTTTCTTCCGATTTGATTGGCTGTTCAAATTCATGGAATGGTCTTACCGTCAAATGCGGCAAATCATTCTTTTTCTCGAAAACACGCTGGAAGGTGATGGCGGGGTGCTCTGGTCGCTGGTTTTCCTGGCGTTGCTCATCTCGGTACTGGTGGGGGCGGCAAAATAATGGAGCATCTTTATAACCTCATTCCCCTGATCATGCTGGCAGCAGGAGGCGTGGCTCTCCTGGCGTTCGATGAGCTGCGCATCAACCTCGCAGGATTGGCCGCAAACTACCTGGCGGCGTTCCTTTTGATCGTTCAAAGTGCCACAGTGGGTCTTGCGGCAGCCAAATTGATCACTGGACTCATGGCAGCGGGTCTGATCTATGTATCCCGCCATGACCTCACGCCGGTAAAAGGCTCTGAAGTTCGCGCCAGCCGGATTTTTAAGATCACAGCCCTGGTCCTGATTTGGTTGGCGATCTTGATCATTGCCGATAATTTTCTAAATCTCTTTCCAGTGAATTATGAAACCATGGCGGGTGCTTTGATCGCCATTATTTCAGGATTGATGGTTCTGGGGACATCAAGGAATGCGCTGAAAGTGACCATGGGCATCCTGGTTCTCTATGCTGGCTTTGATATTCTTTATACGCCTTTGGAAAGCTCCATACTGATCAATGGTTTGCTCGCTTTGATCATCATGCTCATTGCCCTGGTTGGAGTGTATATCTCCACCCGCCATGAAAGCGAGTATGAAGAATGAGTGCACCGACGTTGTTCATTTTGTTCCCCCTGGCTTTGTCGATTATCCTGTACCTGCTTCAGGAAAAAAGAGTAATGGTCACCCGCATTGCCCTGGGAGTATCCTTCTTCCTGGCATTGGTTGCCTATATCCAGCCCCTGGGTGGTCGGATTGCCATTGGCTCACTTTCTGTAAATCTGCAAAACAGCATCTCTTTCTTGGGCAGGGCATTGACCCTGTCAAATAGCGACCGATTTCTCCTGGTAGTAATCTATCTTATCGCCGCCTTTTGGTTTGGGGGAGCCAACATTGCACAAACGCCCAAAATGTTTGTACCAGTCGGATTGGCAATCACTGCCATCATGGTGGGAGCCCTGGCTGTGGAGCCATTTATTTATGCAGCGGTGCTCCTTGAACTGGCTGCGATATTGACGATCCCATTGTTACTGACGCGCAATCAAAGCGCAGGGGCAGGCATTTTGCGTTTCTTTATTTACCAGGCGATCGCTCTACCGGTGATCCTGCTGGCAGGTTGGATGCTGGAGGGATCGCAGGCAAGTGTCTCGAACGAAGTTCAACTGCGCCAGGCATCGATCCTGCTTGGGCTGGGGTTCTCCTTCTGGCTGGCAGTCTTCCCATTCCATCCATGGGTGCCTCTGGTCATGAAAGAGAGTCACCCTTATTCTGCGGGATTCCTTCTTTGCATGCAATCCGTGGTTTATATTGTCATTGTCATCGACTACCTGAACGGATTCATCTGGCTGAGGGATACCGAGGCACTGTATCCGATCTTGCGGACGGTGGGTGCCGTCATGGTAGCCACGGGCGGAATTTGGGCAGCATTTCAGCAGGATGTCAGGCGTTTATTTGGGTACATTGTGATCATCGTCAATGGTTTTGCATTGATCGGCATTGGCATGCACACAGCCTCGGGACTATTGACTTTGTATTACAAATTTCTCCCGCAAATGGTAGCAATGGGGATTTTTGCATTATCATTATCCATAATGATGAGGAATGATCAGGACTCGGAATTCAGCAGGTTCACGGGTGCCTTCAAGCAGAAACCTTTTGCGGCAGGCGCCATGATACTGGCGATCTTTTCGCTGGCAGGCCTGCCATTGCTGGCTTCTTTTCCCACCCGCATGGAGCAATTTGAACTGCTTGCTTCTGTCTCCCTGGTCACATTAATCTGGGTGCTTGTGGGTGTGGGTGGACTTATTTTTGCAGGTGCTCGTTTGATGGCAACCATGATCGGTGAAAATGGGGTCGAGTGGCGGGTTACTGAAAGGCCAGGCGAGATCATCCTTTTGGGATTGGGCACTCTGACTCTTTTCACATTTGGACTTTTCCCGAACATCATTTCTGAAGCTTTGAATCGTCTACTGGCAATCATCCCATATTTGAATTTGTAACACGGCTTCATCAGAAGAGGTATTGGCATGGAACCTGAAGAGCTCGAAAAGAGATTGGATTGGCTGGATTCTGAACGTCAACGAGACAAAGCGCAAATCGCTGAATTAAAATCACAGATCAGCAACCTGGAAGCCACAATTCTTCAAAAGACAACTTTGATCCAGAACCTGGAGGAAGAGGTCAAGCAGGCGACGATTACCTCAGGCCGCGTGGAGAAGTTTGAAAGCATCATCGCCCAAAACAAGATCGATCTGTTGAAACAGATCGCGGATACCGCGGCAAAAATACCCCCATTGGAGGCAAGATTTGAAAAACAGCGTAAGGATGATTTTGATACTCTGAACACGCAGATCGCTGAGACAAGAAACGCCATCCCCAATGTGACAGATATTAAGAAATCCGTTCAAGGCCGTATCGAGGAAGAATTCCGCCTGGGACGGCTGGTGGAGGAACTCCAAAAAAAGATCTCAGATCTGAATTCAACAGATGAAGACCTGACACGTGCACAAAAAATGTTGACCGATGAATTCCACATGGATTCCAAGCGTGTGGCAGATCTTTCCCTGGAAGTCACCTCCCTGCGGAAGCGTTTTGAGGAAGAACGAGGCAAGACTGAGGTGCTGACAGAGAATATCCGCAAATACGACATGCGGATCAATGAGATGCTGGAAAAGGAAGCCGAACGCCAAAAATCCCAGACCGCTTTCATTGACCGCCAGGCGCTGGTGCAGTTGGATCGTGAAAAGGCATGGGAGGGCTGGGGAAAGCAGATCGCAGATGTGCAAAAGGTGGGGGCGGAGGTGGAATCCCAGCTACAGTCGCTGGAGACCATCAAGCGCGAGGTGAAGAAATCACAGCAGGAATTTGAGGATGTGAATGTCCGCCTAGACCGTCGCATCAATGAAATCACGGAAATCCAACGCTTGTTCGAAGAGCGTTCGCACCAGGATTGGGTGGCGTTTAAAGCGGATGATCAAAAACGATGGACAAACTATATCATGAGCCAGGAAGAACAATTGCGGGATGAAGCAAGGCAGATCAGCAAGCTTCAGGAACGGGTGGTTGCGCTGGAGGATACATCACTCGACATGAAGGACCAGCTTCATTTGATCATCGAGGAAACCGAAAACCGCATTAAATCTCTGGTCGAGTTCACGGGCGAACTCATGGAAACCTTTACGCGGACGTTGGGATCCCGCTAGAGGCCTGTATGTGGGTGGTCGGAACAGCGGGTCATGTGGATCATGGTAAATCCACCCTGGTCGAAGCGCTTTCTGGCATCAATCCAGATCGACTCAAGGAAGAAAAACAACGCGAAATGACCATTGAACTGGGCTTTGCCTGGTTCAAGCTGCCGAACGGCGAACCGGTCGGCATTGTGGACGTTCCAGGGCACCGCGACTTTATCGAGAACATGCTTGCAGGGGTGGGAGGGATAGATGCCGTGATGTTCGTGGTGGCGGCAGATGAGGGGATTATGCCGCAGACGCGGGAACATCTGGCAATTTTGGATCTGCTGCAGGTTAAAACCGGCATCATTGTGCTGACCAAGGTGGACCTCGTTCAGGATGAAGATTGGTTGGAACTGGTGGAGAAGGATGTGCGTGACATCTGCACGGGAACCATCCTTCAGGATGCGCCTCTCGTGCGCGTCTCAGCTATCAGCGGGCAGGGCATTGAGGATCTCAAACATCTACTGGCGCATCAGCTGGCAGCAACCCCGCCCAAGCCGGATCTTGGGAAGCCCCGCCTTTCAGTCGACCGGGTTTTCACGCTGGCAGGTTACGGAACCGTTGTCACAGGCACACTTGTGGACGGCAGTCTGAACGTGGGCGAGGAAGTGCAGATCCTACCCGGGCAGTTGACTGGCAGGATCCGGGGAATCCAAACCTATAATCAAAAAGTGAATACTGCCCCTCCCGGTACCAGGACAGCATTGAACCTGGCAGGGATTGACCGGAATCAAATTGTGCGGGGGGATGTCGTTACACGCGTGGGAGGGTACCAGGCTACGACACGGATCGATGCGAGTGTCCGCATGGTTGCAGATGCAACAGTGAGTCTGGAGCATGATGATCAGGTCAAGTTGTTCATTGGCGCCTCAGAGGTGGAAGGGCGTGTCCGCGTTTTGGGCCGGGAAAAGATCACTTCAGGTGAAGAGGGGTTCGTTCAGATTGAGTTTAAGCATCCGGTGGTGGCAGTGAGCGGGGATCGCTTCATCCTGCGCATCCCTTCACCTCCCGCAACCATCGCCGGAGGTGTGGTGCTTGATCCGCAGCCGTCAGGTCGATACAGGCTGAACGATCCACTCGTCCTTTCAAGGTTGGCAGGGTTGAAAGAATCCAATCCTGAAGATGAGTTGCATCGCTTGATCGACCGGGCGGGTGTGCTGAGTGTGGCAGAAATTGTGAAATCTGCCCGGTTGCGTGCAAAGCAGACGATGGACGTACTTCATGAATGGGTTGCCACAGGTGACCTGATCTCTCTTTCGGGCAGGGATTTTTCGGAAGATTCAAGGGTGACGACCAAAACCCGCCTGCAAGAGTTTGAAGGGAATGCCCGGGCGATTTTAAAGGAATTCCATTTTCAATACCCAACACGTCCAGGAATGAGCCGCGAAGAACTCAAGACCAGGCTTGGACTGAAGTCTGCGGATATTGCCCCCATGCTGAAATTGTGGATCGAATCGGGGGGGATCGTTCAGGAAGGTGAATGGCTGCGTTTGCCAGATCATCATCTGAGTTTTACTCCGGCACAGCAGAAGAAGATCGATGAATTACTGGCAAAATTTGAGCAGGCTCCGTTTTCACCACCGGGGTATGCCGAGTGTGTGCAACTGGCCGGTGAAGAACTCATCCAGGCATTAATCCACTCAGGAAAGATCTACCGGGTGAATGCAGATGTTCTATTCACCGCGACTGCGGTGGAGCAGATGAGCAACTTTATTCG
>DNOU01000228.1:20458-21587 GCA_003501835.1 Anaerolineaceae bacterium
GTGAAGATGAAGTACGCAATTGTCGAAAGCGGCGGCAAACAATACAAAGCCGTCGAAGGAGCTACGATCGACGTAGACCTCCTGGAGGTCGAATCCGGCGCAACAGTCAACCTTGACAACGTTTTATTGCTGGTGGAAGATGAAACCGTAACGGTTGGCACTCCTTCCATCCAGGGCGCAGCAGTATCCACCACCGTGGTGGATCATGTCAAAGGTCCCAAGCTGGTCATTTTCAAGTATTCACCCAAGAAACGCATTCGCGTGAAGACCGGGCACCGCCAGCAGTACACACGTTTGAAGATTGAATCAATTAAAGCGGAGTAAAGGCAATGGCACATAAAAAAGGTGGTGGTTCCAGTCGAAACGGCCGCGACAGCAATGCCCAGCGGCTTGGCGTAAAAAAATTCGCCGGTGAAGCAGTACTTTCAGGCAATATCCTGGTACGCCAGCGCGGCACCAAGATCAAGCCTGGTACGAATGTCAAAGTTGGTACGGATGATACCTTGTTTGCCGTTGCCGAGGGAGTTGTGGAGTACGAGACCCTGCCCAATGGTCAGAAAAAGGTGCATGTAAAACCGACTGCATCTGAAAAATAAAGGATTTTTACAAATCCGCCTGCAAAGGCAATTGTAAAGACACATCCATCAGAAAGGTCAGCAGGAATGAAAAAAGGGATTCACCCTACGTATTACCCGGATGCCACGGTGATTTGTGCATGCGGTAACACCTGGAAAACCGGTTCAACGAAGAAGGAAATTCACACCGAAGTTTGCTCAAAGTGCCATCCGTTCTTCACGGGTCAGCAGCAGCGCTTGATCGATGTTGAGGGCCAGGTTGACCGCTTCTATAAGAAGCTGCAAGCCCGTCAGGATTTTGTGGATCAAAAGAAAGCCCGCGAAACCGCCCGCACCTCACCCGACCGCGCCATCGCCGAAATTGGTCTTTCCGCCCGGGCAACCGATGCCCTGGTGAAAGCCGGTTTGACCACTGTCGGTCAGGTGATCACCAAGCTTGGTGAAGGTGAAGCAGCCATTCTGGGTATCGAAGGCTTCGGCCGTAAGTCATTGATTGACATGAAGAAAGCCCTGCGGCAAATGGGCTATACCCTCCCGGCCGCTGCAGAGGATAT
>DNOU01000067.1:0-6970 GCA_003501835.1 Anaerolineaceae bacterium
GGTTTGCAGTTCAGGAATGAACTGCCGGGCATTTGCCAGCGAATCCAGGGAGGGGGCGTGATTCTTGATCTCCAATCCGAGGTTGTTCCCATGATTTTCAAGCATGGTGACAATCACTTTCAGAAACAACGCTGCATTTGCCTTGTTGCCCGCTGCAGAATGGTAAAGACTCGAACCCGCCGCCAGGGTATCATTCCAGCTCCAACGACCAAGATTTGCCAGGATCAGGCTTCGAACCTTGACGACCTCTTCCGCTTTTACCGTATTTACGCCGGTGTATTTTGATATTTCAAGTTTACCGGCATTGACTTCCGATTCAATCAATTCGCCTTTGATCGCTGCTGCCTGGGTGCGAATGGCTGCTTCCCATTCTTCATCCAGGTCTGTCGAAATCTCATCCAGTACTCTCAGGGCTTTCCCTGTTTCGCTGGCATCCAACAGCCGCTGTGCGTGGGTGTAAGCGATGATTCCAGGAAGCCCAAGGGGTGATGCAGCTTTGTCTGGTTCTTCGTCTTTTCCAAGAGCCAGTGCAGATTGCTCGAGCATGAATTTTGACCATCCATCCCCGGGCGCTTCCTCCAATGACTCTTTTGCCAAATCAGCTGCTGATTGGAATTCGCCAAGTGCAAATCTGACCTTCAAATTCAGGAATGTGTCAGGGTTTGTTTGAAGGAACAAAAGGTCCCAAGAATTCGGAGCAAATGGTGTATTGAATTCCCCGATGGCGATTGAACCTGTCCCAGGGAGTTTTGCAAGATCATTCGCTGCTTCTGAAATATTCGACAGGTCATAGTGAATTTGAGCTTTGACCAGGTTGAATACAGGCATCCCGTCCGTCGTACCGTTTTCAAGCGCCTGAATGGCTTCACCGGAGCGATTGCCGCGGGCAAGAATGGCAGCCCAATCCAGTCTGGCTTGGATAGATCCAGGATCCCGGGTGGCTCTTTCTTCCAAAAGGAACGCCGTTGATTCGAGGTCACCAGCCTTGAAATAAAGATTGGCTGCATTAATGAAGTCTTCATCTTCAAGGTTTGTTTTCTTAAGTGATTCCACACTGCCAAGAATGTGCTTGATTTCGTTTTCCCGTCCTGCCTGGTGTAACAGATTTCCAAGAGCGAGGCGGTACTTTATCTCTTCAGGCTTGCGTGCTATCACCTTTTGCAATTCCTTCTCAGCCTCATCGCTGCGGCCAAGGCCGGTCAGGAAATTGGTAAACCAGAGAACGTTCTCAACCACTTCAGGGGCAATTGCGAGCACCCGGTTGGCAGCGTCCAGGGCAGAGAGGGTGTCGCCTGAAGCCTTATGCACATCTGCCACGATCTGATGCAATCCAGCCATGCCAGGTTTCGCAGTGATCGCATCCTCGATGGCAGCGAGGGCAATATCAAACTTACCCATCAAGGTGGCAGCTCTTGCCAACCCTGCCTGCAACCGCCAGAACCATTCAGACTCTGGTGAAACCTGCTTTGAGATCACCTCAGAGATCACATTGAAAGCTTCGCTGGCGTTCCCTTGATCCAGGAACATCTCAGCCTGCACTGATGCGGCCAGGGGGTCAGTGTTCACCAGACCGGAACGATCAAGAATTTGTTTGGCGGTTGCCAGGTCTTTTTCAGATTTGTTTTCCGCAAAATGGACTTTATGGTAATTTTCACCAGCCAGTGCATCTGCATAAGCAGCCAACCATTCAGGCTCAGGTGATTCCGCATTTACAGCTTTGCTAAGCAGCCCCGCAGCCTCTTTTTTGAATCCATCCTCCAGATATTCCAGAGCCTTAAAATAGGCGATTTCCGGTGAGTTTGGGAATCGGGAGGATAACTCGTCAATCCTCGATTCCACACCTTCATGGTGGAGAGCCTTCATCGTTTTGATGGTCATCACCTGGGCGGGAATAAACTCGGGGTTGCGATGGGTTAAATCTGAGAGTACGGTCAATGCCTCTGAAGGAGAATCCTTATCCACCAGGCGTTTGGCAAGTTCAAATGGAATTTCCTGCGAATCCGGAAATACTGAGCGTGCGGCCTTCAAGGTATCCACTGAACGGTCCTGCTCACCTGAAGTGCTGTAAAGATCCGCGAGTGCCAGCCAGGGTTCTTCATCATCCACTTCAGTTTCGATTGCTTTTGCAAAGTATTGAATCGCTTGATGCCTGTCACCAGATTGTCTGTTGGCATTGCCCATGGCAATCAGGGCTTTGCCGTAGTAATCCGATCCTTCCGGGATGGCAGAGGCGGCTTCGATCGCTCCCCTGGAATCACCGAGGCGGTTGGCAGTATTCGACAGGTGCAAAAGATCGTCATCCATTGCTGATTCTGAAAGCTTAATGACGGCATTCCATGATTGAAATGCTTGCGCATCCTCGCCCAACTTCTCATGGATCAATGCCTTTGCACGCTTGACTTCAATTGCGGCGGGCTGGAGTGTTTCCAAGCTCTGGTAGAGTTCAAGGGCATTGCGAAAATCCCCGGCAGCGAAGAATACGGGTGCGCTTTTTTGAACGAGAGCCACATCACCAGGATTTCTGGAAAGCATCTGCCGGGCGATATTTGCGGCTTCCTCAGGCAGATTGAAATGAACCAATGCATCAAAAACCTTTTCCAGCGTGAGGCGCCGTGAGAACCGTGGGGATAGGTGAGAAAGTTCGCTGGATCGGATTGCCAATGCCTGTGCCAGCGTTTCACGGGCAAGAGCAGTATTNNGCGCTCAAAACTGTGCCATCTTCACAGGGATCGATCGCCATCATCAATTCAGAAAGAACATCCGCGTCTTCTGGATTTTCCTGCAAGATCTTCAGGGCGTCCGATGCACGCTGCTCCTTTTGATCATCCCCCCGAATGGAGCCAATTTTTTGGATCTCCAGGCCTGTTTTGTATTGACCCACGATCCTGCCTGCTGATTCAACCAGCTGCAGCGCTCTTTCGTTATCGCCGGCGATCAGGGCGATCGAGCTCAAGTTATGAAATCTGGATGCCTGACGCAGGTAATCGGCGGGATTTGCCCAGACTTCAGAGGTGGAGGGATTATTTGCCTGAACATTGATTGCATTGGCAAGCAACCCTTTTGCAGTTCCCTCGGCAGTATTCTGACCTGCCCGTGTTTGGATTTCATCAAGCACGCGTACCTGGACAGCTTCATTGTGATTGCTGAAAGCACTGACCAATTGTTGGGTCTTTTCTTCACGGGTCATTGGCTGGGCGAGCACACAATGAATGAAAATGCCCTGCTGAAATGGCGAACCCCCAGGCTGGGCAAGAACCTCCAAAATTTCTTCCCGGTGAGAGTCCAATTGTGAGGCAATCAAAATGGCAGTTTGCCAGAGATTGCAGGGTTCATTTTGAGGACTCTTACCCTTGAAGAGATCATTCAATACAAGTTTCCAATGAGAAACGATCCTGCGTTTCTCAATCAGGGCCAGGGCAAGATTGACCGCTTTTTCAAGTTGATCACACCGGGTGCTGTTTTGCTTGAAATCCTCATATGTCGCAAAAATACTTTCAAGAAATGCTGTCGGGAGTTTTTCTGCTTTCAAAACAGCGTCCAGCAGGTTGGGATGGATGGCTCCGAGGGCCAATACCCCCGGTGTCAATCTTCCTATCAATGTTTCCCTGACCGATTCCAGGTTCTCCACAGCTTTGACATCCTGCAGTCCTTTGAAAATTAAAGGATCCTGCCTGAGAGCTGGCAGAACAAGCACCTTTTCATGGTCACTCAGCAACTCATTCAAGAAATCGTAAAAATTGGTGGCGGTCATGTGACTCCTATTCTGAAGGGCTTTTCGGTAAAGGAAACGAAAACTTGTTTATTTGATTTGCAGTACCAACGCGTAAGCCGCCCCCATCAGGCCAATTCCCAAAAGGATCAGGAATACCCCCACCCCCGCTGTGGTTTTGACCATGTCGTTCAGCGCCTCAATCAAGGTACGTGCATTGCCCACCAATCCGGTAATGTCCTCGGTGATCCCCTTTTGAGCCAGTTTGGTAGTCTGATTGGCGATCGTGCGAATGTCATTTCCCAGCATCTTGCTCACCAGGACGAATACTCCGACACCCATTACGATTACACCGATTACCAGAAGAGCAGTTGCCATGCTCAACAAAAAGTCGCTTACGGTCATTGAAAACATAAAACCCTCCAAGGATTGATTTCTTGAAGGGTTTGATGCAAGTTCTATGCCAAAGGGATATTACAGGTGCATGGTCACATCTCGGGGGAGATCCGGCAGGTCCACGGACTTACCGTCGCAAAAGATCACTGCACGTTCAATGGCATTGGATAATTCCCGGATATTACCAGGCCAATCGTACCGCTGCATGGCTTCCATTGCCAACGGAGTCACCTCGGTGACATTCTTACCCTGACGCATGTTGGTGGCGCGCAGGAAGAAACCCACCAGTTCAGGAATGTCTTCCTTCCTTTCACGCAATGGAGGCAGATTCAAGTCGACAATATTCAACCGGTAATAAAGGTCCTCGCGGAATTGGTTTTCACGGATCATCCTTGGAAGGTCACGGTTGGATGCTGCCAGGATCTGCACATCCACCTTGATAAGGTTCGTGCCTCCCACGCGGCGGAAGGATTGATCTTCAATCGCCCGGAGCAGTTTCGCCTGGATATCCAGCGACATGGATGAAATCTCATCCAGGAACAGGATTCCACCGTCAGCCACTTCCATCAAGCCCGGTTTCCGGCGTTCTGCTGAGGTGAAGGCGCCTGCTTCGTAACCGAACAACTCAGACTCAAGCATGGTATTTTGAATTGCGGCACAGTTGATGGCAATAAAAGGTTTCCCTGCCCGGGGTCCACTTGCATGAATGTATTGAGCCAAAATGTCTTTTCCGGTGCCGGTTTCGCCAGTGATCAACACCGAAACCTGTGCATCTGCTGCTTTAAGCGCATGGGCAATGACTGTTTTAACACGGGGAGAATCACCCACCACAAAATCCACTTTTTGAGACATGGCTTCGCGGTAATGATCGAGTTCGCGGCGCATGATCACCACTTCACCCGCCCGCTGCAGCGATTTTTCAAGCTGCGCAAAATCCACCGGCTTCGTCAAGAAATCATGCGCGCCATTCTTCATCGCATCCACGGCAGTTTCAATATCACCAAAGCCGGTGATCATGATAATGGGTGGTCTCCCAGGCATGGACGAGGTTTCATAAAGCAGGTTCGGACCGTAACCATCCGGAAGTTGAATGTCCAGCAAAACAATATCGGCATCTCCCTTCATCAGATGCTCGCGCGCTTCACCCAGGGTGCCCACACCAATCACGTTATACGATTTGGTGGCGAGAAGTTCGCCCAGGAACTGTCGGGCATTTTCCTCGTCATCAACGATCAAAACCGAAAGGCTCATTTATTCTTCTCCAATGCTGGCGGGGATACAAACTGTAAACACCGTTCCACCCGGGAATGAATCCACACTGATGGAGCCCTTGTGAGCGGTGACGATCTGTTTGGTGATCGCCAAACCCAACCCTGTGCCCTGTTTCCGCGTGGTCACAAAGGGTTCAAAAATGTGTTCCCGCAAATCTTCGGGAATTCCAGGACCATTATCCGAGACGGTGATCTCCACCTGTGGGTGGCCTGAAATTTCACGGTTCATGACCGCTCGAATAGCCAAAGTATCACCGGAAGCAGCCATGGCGTCAAGCGCATTCGAGATCAGGTTGGTAAACACCTGGTCGAGTGAACGAGAATCACCCCGCATTTTCTCAATTGGATCATCCACATGCAACACGGGGGTCACATTCACTTTGGCAAACTTGGGTCGCCAACGGTCGATGATGCGCTGCAGGAAGATTCCCACTTCAATATCTTCCACCCTGGGCTCAATTGGGCGTGAAAATGCGAGGAAGGATTCCATCAGGTGATTGAGGCGGGTGCAATCATTTTGAATTCTGCCAATCACCTCCTGGTTGGGGTCGTCTGAGCTCAACCGCGCTCCCAGGAGTTGTATTCCCGTATAAATGCTATTGATCGGGTTTCGGACGTCATGAGCAAAAGCTGCAGTGTAATCACCCAATACAGCCCGGTGCTCCAATTGTTGAGTCACTGCCTTTGATTGTTCTTGTTCGCTCAAGTCAGCAAGAATGACTTCAATGCCGACCACGGCTTCGCCATCCATCACTGGAAAAACCTGGATCTGGCAGGGGAAGGATTGCCCGCTCCTCCGATTCAGGGAGACGGTCCCCAGACTGTGGGTGGTATTTCCGCGCTGAGCATCTTCCACTGCAGGCAGAATTCGGTCTGTGCCAATGAGCACGTTTTCGTAATTCTGACCTTTGACCTCCCAGCTGGCGTACCCAAGCATCCATTCAGCTGCTGGATTGACTTCTTCGATCTTTAGCTCGTGATCCAGGAAGATGACTCCTTCCTGGATGGCATCCACGGCTGCAGATCGCATGCGATTGCCCTTTTGCGCCCGGGTTGCCTGCTGCTGCAAATTGTCAACCAGCAGGAAGTGTTGGATCATACCTGCCGCCATGGCAGCCATCACTTCCAGAAGTTCCACCGAGGCTTCCAGGGGTTGAACATCCACTCCGCCGCAAACCAGCAGGCCGAGAACGCCGCTCCCTTGCTTCAGGGGAGCCGTCAACAAGTAATCGAAGTTGTTCAATCTGGAAAAGCGGTGAAGATCGGTCAGCACGCGGCTGCCGGCTTTCCAGGTAGAGGGTTCATTCAGTCTGAAAATGTCAGAAGATGGCAGGGAATCAGGAAATATGATGTTCGTTTCATCAGCTGCCAGTTTTTGAAGTTGCGGAAAGGCTGGATCTGCCTGATATATCACCACGGCTTCAGTTTGCAGAAGCTCACGTGCAAGTCTGGTAAACTGCAACATTGCATCGGTCAGCTCAGTCAACTCATAGAGCTGGTTCACCTGCAGAAAGAATCGCATGAAAGGATCTGAACGCAGTGAACCCTGGTTTCCAAGGACAGGGTTGGAGATCAGACGGATACGCAGCCAGCG
>DNOU01000067.1:7020-10047 GCA_003501835.1 Anaerolineaceae bacterium
TTGATTGCCTTGAGGTTCAGCTGCGAGAAAAGCAAATCGGCTGGTTTTTCCCACAGGTCTCCCGTGGTAAATGAGCATAGCTTGATCAAACGGCTATTGATAAAAAGCAGAGTTGCACTTTCACAGTCCACCAGGGCTGCCGGTTCATCATCCAGGTTGATCAGAGTACAGGTCTCACCGAACCCGGGGGTTTTATTTCGTTTAAGAAGGTTGGCAGCCAGATTGACCGGAGATGGTTTCATGGATTTTGAGCCACGGCTTTCCTCAAGTGTGCAGGGAGAATTCCTTCGATGGAACGATATTTAGCCACCGTACGCCGCGCCACATCAAAACCGCGTTTTGATAATAATTCCACCAGGTCTGAATCGCTGTAGGGCCTGGATTCGTTGTCAATGATTTCCTTCAAAACTGTGCGTACGTTCAGGCTGCGGTCAAAAAATGAAGAGAGTGGCACAATACGACGGTTGGGCAGCTGAACGGATTTATTGGCCACAGCCCGTGAGATGGTGGATTCATGCACCTCAAGCTCTCGCGAAATTTGCGCCCGGGTCACCGGTTTCAAGTACTTCTCGCCATTGAGAATATAGCTGCGCTGCAATCCCACCACCCTGGAAAGAAGCCTCTCCATGGTGTGGTTACGCTGCTGCAGGCATTTAACGAACAGGGATGCCTTTTCGAGATCACTTTTAAGATCTGCCTTGGTCTCTTCCTCAGCCTGGTGGATCGCCTGCTTGAAAAGCGGGTTCACCTGGAGTGTGCCGTTGATGGGCATGATGATCTCCACCACCAACGGTTTGGTTGGGTCGTCATTCAAGCAGCTGATGATCACATCCGGTTGGTGATACACCTGCAGGCTCTCATGTGCCGGCTGGTGGGAATCACCCCAGTGAGAACGACCTGGGAATGGATTCAGATTCTCGCTGATAAACCGTGCAGCCTGCGAAACCTCACGGGGGGGAACGCCGAACCGGTGTGCCAGTTCAGGGTATTGGTGGTGGCTAAGCTCTTCCATACCCTCTTTGACCATTTGCACCGCGAGTTCCGGCACCGGACCAGTTTCTGCCAGTACTTCCAGCTGCACCAATAAAGCCTCCTGCGGATTTGAAGATCCCACACCCACAGGGTCGGCATGTTGGATCAGCTTTTTAACCTGTTCGACCTCGGCGATACTCAAATGGAGGTACTGCGCCACTTCGATCACAGTGGTGGTTAACAAACCATCTTCATCCAGGTGGGTCAGGAGAAATGCAGCAATCCCGCGCTGTTCTTTTCGTAAATCGGGGGCAATCTGACGCAGCACATACGTGGGTAATTCTTCGCCTGCAGCTGCGTAAGGCTCCTCATCCATGACCTCTTCAACGTAATCTTTCTTGGGAATGAATTCATCGCGGGGTGAAAGAAACACCACGGGTTCTTCTGAGGCAGGATTCAACGGCAGACTGCAGACCGGGCAGATACCGTGTTCCGGTATTAACCGGTGGCAGGTGGGGCAGCGTCTCTCCTCAACCAGCTCCAGGGCTGGATTACTCGAAATCTCAGACTCGATCTGTTCGCGAAGCTCATCAGTGGTCAAACTAAGCAAGGTCATTGTTTGAGCCAGGTGAGCCGTCGTGAGTGGTCGGGTGGTGTGGTATTGTGTCTGAAACATGGGAACCCCAATCTACAATAGAGTATAGCGTATATGGATTTATGGTGCAAGTTTTATGCCATGCCGTTTTACCCTGAGATGGTAGAATTACCTCAAATGGAGTTCCATGGACAGGGAGCATCAGTAATCGGTGGGGGATTGGCTGGCACAGAAGCCGCGTGGCAGCTTGCCAACGCTGGTATTCATGTGTCACTATACGAAATGCGTCCTGAAAAGCAAACGGGTGCACACGAGACGGATCAGCTGGCAGAATTAATTTGTTCAAACTCGCTTGGATCCAACCTGCCCAACCATGCCAACGGGTTGCTTAAAGAGGAAATGCGCTTCTTGGGCAGCCTGATCATTGAATGTGCAGAAGCTTCCAGACTGCCTGCAGGGACTGCTCTGGCAGTGGATCGTGATCAATTTTCGAAGCGGGTGACTCAGAAGATCACCTCCCATCCCAATATCCAGCTCATTCGCAAGGAAGTGACCCACCTGCCGTCCGGTCCCGCAATCATCGCAACAGGCCCGCTTACCAGCCCTGCTTTTTCAGCAGAGTTGGAGAAATTGACGGGGCGTGGCTTTCTCTTCTTTTTCGATGCCATTGCCCCCATCATCACACTTGACAGCGTGGATATGTCCATCGCCTTCAGGGCATCCCGATATGACTGGGAGAATGATTCGGGGAGCGATTACCTGAATTGTCCCTTTACCCGTGAGGAGTATTATGGCTTCGTGGATGCACTGGTGCAGGCGGAACGTATCAAACTTGCCAGTTTCGATCGGGCGGCAGAGAATGGCGTAAAAGCAGGCAAAGGTTCCTTCTTTGAAGGCTGCCTCCCGGTCGAAGTCCTGGCCGCAAGAGACCCGGATGCCCTCTCCTTCGGTCCTTTACGCCCCGTTGGGTTGAGAGATCCACACACCGGGAAACGACCCTATGCCGCCCTGCAGTTGAGACAGGACAACCTGGCCAATTCGCTTTACAACCTGGTGGGCTTTCAAACCAACCTCACATTCGCAGAGCAGAAAAGGGTCTTTCGAACGATCCCGGGGCTGGGGAACGCTGAATTTGTCCGATTTGGTCAGATGCACCGTAATACCTTCATCTTTTCACCCGCGCTTTTGCACGAAACCCTGCAGTTCAAAGCCATGTCCGATNNTCTTTTTCGCAGGTCAAATTGTGGGGGTGGAAGGATACATGGGGAATGCCGCATCCGGATTGATCGCCGGGCTGAACCTAGCCCGATATATGAAAGGTCAGCCTTTGATCGAGCTTCCGCCGACCACAATGACTGGTTCCCTGCTCAAGTACATCACACATGCTGATGAAAGCGACTTTCAGCCGATGAAAGCCAATTTTGGGATCCTTCCGCCTTTGGCTGACCCGCCTCATAACA
>DNOU01000155.1 GCA_003501835.1 Anaerolineaceae bacterium
ATGTACAGAATTGCCACCGCTGTGCCGATGGATTGTCGCAGTCCGGTCAAAATGGCAGGAATACTGGCCGGGAGGTACACAAAGCGGAACAGCGCCCGACGTCCTGCCCCAAGGCTGCGCAGGCTGAGAAGCAGCTGGGGCGAGATTCCGACCGCCGCATCGCGCACCAGCACCAGCACTTGAAAGAACAAAATGAGAAAGATGAGCGTGATCTTTGCCAGGTCGCCGATTCCGAACAGCAGGAAAACGATCGGGACGAACACCACTTTTGGGATGGGGTAGATCAGGTATAGAAATGGCGAAAAGATGCGGTTCCATTTCTGGGATTGTCCCAACACCAGGCCCGCGGGTACTGCCAGGAGAAGGGAAAGACCGATCCCGGCGACTACCCTCCACAGACTGGCAGCAAAATGGATCAGCAGCCCGTTTCCAAGTTCCTCCCAAAACACCACAGCCACTGTCATGGGGGAAGGCAAAATTGGTTGGTGCAGGATCATGGCAAAGATCTGCCAGAGTACCAGCAGGGAAAAGGTCGCAATTCCCAGTTCGCGATGTTTCAATTTGCCTCCAGGCGATCGCGCAGGTCATTCACCGCCCTGAAATAATCCGGACTGTATCGGTAGTTCGGTTGAGCATTTTGCGGGTTTTCAATGATCACTGGCTTCGTCTGGGGTGCGCGGCTCAATAGAAGCACTTTTTGACCCAGTACGGCAGCTTCTTCAATGGAATGGGTGATCACCACCAGCGTGATCTGCTGTTCGCGGCAGAGTTGGAGGGTAAGGTCTTGCAGATCTTCACTGATCACAGCATCAAGCGAAGAAAAAGGCTCGTCCATCAACAGCAGATCAGGATGGAGGGCAAGAGTCCGTGCGATGGCTGTTCGCTGACGCTGACCTCCGGAGATCTGCGAAGGATAATGCTCCTGGACCCCGTCAATCTGAAGGCGTTTGATCCATTCATCCACAACCCCGGTATCGATGCTTGATTGATCCCTGGGGGCATGGGTGCCGTCGGGTCCGTAAAACCCCCTTAACCTCAATCCCAGCATGGCGTTTTCCCGGACCGTTGCCCAGGGCAGCAGACCGTAATCCTGAAGGATCAATCCAGTTTGCGGGCGGGGACGTCCGATCGTTTGGCCGAGGATTTTGATCGAACCGGAATCCGGGTGCAGCAATCCGGCCAGCAGATAAAGAAGGGTGGTTTTTCCGCAGCCAGACATGCCCAGCACCGACCAGGTCTCTCCTGGCTGCACTGTCCAGGAAAAGTCCGTAAAGAGCGGTTTTTCCTTCGTGTAGCTGAAGGAAATCCGCTCAATGGCAATCATCGGGGCCTTTACTGATTGATCCACGGCTCAGGGTAGAAACTGGTCAGTCACCGAGGTCGAATAATCGACCTTTGCGGGGAGAAGCTGTTTATCCAGC
The DNA here is from genome assembly GCA_003501835.1 of Anaerolineaceae bacterium. Taxonomy (GTDB): domain Bacteria; phylum Chloroflexota; class Anaerolineae; order Anaerolineales; family Anaerolineaceae; genus UBA6107. The sequence goes on from DNOU01000155.1 coordinate 1,422, forward strand.
ATCCACTGCATGGTGTCATTCCATTCATCCAGCGTTGGAACTCCTGCAGTGGGGTAGGTGGGAAGCCTGTAGCTCGTCAGGAGCGGGGCAGGAACCAGTTTTTGCTCGCTCATGATATTGGCGAACTTTGCCGGATCCGCATTGACCTGTTGAGTGGCTTCTTCCAGGGCTGCCAGGAATGCCTTGATGGCTTCTGGATTGGCGTCGATCACCGCCTTGCGGAATGAGATGACGCTGTACCCGTACTGTGGGTACTTTGAATCATCAATCACGTTTACCGAACCCTGCTGCATTGCCAATGATGCAAGCGGATCGGGCATGGTGCCGGCACTCAGCTCGCCGGATGCGAGCAGATTCATCCTGTCTGAGATCTTGGGTACAGCCAGGACCTTGATCTCATCCGCAGTAAACCCTTGGGATTCAAGCAGCCGGTCGGTGACATACTCGATCACTGTTCCCTGCGACACACCGATCTCCACCCCCTTTAGCTGATCCACCTTTGTGATGCCTGATTTTGCTGATGTCAGAATGTAGAAGTGGGGAGAATCGGCTGTGGGACGCAGGGCATACCGCACGATCTGGAGCTGGGTGCTTTCTCTATTAAAGAGCATCACGGAGGCGGTTTCGTTGATCTCACCATCCGCCTGATTTGCGGAAATAAGTTGCTCGCGTTCAGGCGCTGCGCCCACAGGAATGATTTCCACCTGGACGCCGTGTTTTTCAAACAACCCTTCTTGTTGGGCGGCATAAATGGGCACTGCGTCAATCACAGGCAGGAGTGCAATTTTCAAAATGGGAGTTTCAGTGGGTTTCGGAGCGCAGCTTTGAAGCAGCAAGCCGGCTGCCAAAGCAAAGACTATCCAGGCTTTAAGTTTTATCATCTTCAACCTCTGATGCATTCAGGACTCAGACACAATTGCAGATCAATTTTACCTTGATTGGTCTGATTTGGGTCATTGAACAAGGCTGCAACAGAATTGAGGCATTTCCCAGACCGGGGTGCTAGAGCCATTACCAGAGGAATGCCAGGCTCCGCACACCGAAGATCAGGTCGTCAAAGATGACTTCACCCGGTTTCCCCGCCATCCCCTGACAGACGTGCAGGGGCAGCAGGTGTTCCTCACGGGGGTGACAATATCGGGCTGAAGGCGCCTTTTCCCATTCGATGAGGCGCTGTTCCCTGGTGGTTTCTGGCATTGCGCCGGTTGCCGTTTGTGTCAACCAGTCCTGGAAGGCATCATTGGCAGAATCAGGTTGATGAATCTGTTGGCGGAAGAAAGCCTGCATATTGTGAAAGGAAAAACCCGATCCGATCACCAGTACATTATCCGAAAGCAACTCACGCAGGGCTTTGCCGAGCTGGATGTGTGCTGCAGGATTCAACCCCCGAAGAAGCGAAAGTTGGGTGGAAGGAATATCGGCAGCCGGATACATCATCTTCAGGGGAATGAAATGACCGTGATCAAACCCGCGCATCGGATCAATTTGTGCCGGAACGCCGTTCTTCTCCAACAACGCGGCAATCCGCTTCGCCAGCTCTGGAGAACCAGGTCCGGCGTAGGTGATGGAGTAAGCTTCAGCCGGGAATCCGTAGTAATCATAGAACATGGGCGGGAATTGGGCTCCAAGTAAAGTGGCTTTGGGTTCCTCCCAGTGTGCACTCACCACCACGATCGCGTCCGGTTTGTGCAGCCGCGCCGGAAGCGCCTTCATAAACCGGAGCATTGTCTGGTGTCCCGGATCCCCCAGGATGGGCAAGGGTCCGCCACCGTGACTCAAATAGACGATTTGGGCTTTCTTTTCGGGGAGATTTGTTTCCATCGGGGACGCCTTTCTCCATGGAGCTCTTATTGAGTGGATAAAGATGATTATAGCAAGAACCAGGTGGAGAGAGTTGAAATCCGATGCTGCTGTCAATGATTGCTGAATGCACCTGAAAGTAAGGATGGGGGTGAACTAAAAAACGCCCTGAAAAGGGCGTGTCGACAGTGGACTTCTATTCAAAGCACGAATCTTCTGGTGTGCCCCCAACCAGATTCGAACTGGTGTTTTGGCCTTGAGAGGGCCACGTCCTGGGCCGCTAGACAATGGGGGCGTCTGAGCGGGAAAATTCTATCATAGCTCCCCATCCATGTCAACGCGAATGCCTTAATCGCAAATAATGCGCATAGCAGAACGAATCGTTTGACTTCATATTTATGAAGTGTTATCATTTTTAAACATTCGGAATCGTTCTGCAATTATTCTGTACCTTAACACGCATTCATTGGAGTTTATTATGAGCACTGATTTCATTTTTCGATTGTTGGGCATGGTTGTGTTCACAGTATTAGGTATGGTGTTGGGTCAGCAGTTGGGGCAGGCTGCCAATGTCAACCCTGTGCCGGGTACATTGAACATTGAGCAATACACCTTCACCATTGGGCTGGTAGGCGCATTGACCGGGTTGGTTTTGACGCCGTATTTCACCACCCGACCGGCAAGGTTCTTGCGGGATCTTTTCAAGCGCGTTTCAGCGCAGACATTGTTTAGCGCGTTGGTTGGCGCGATCTGTGGGTTGCTCCTGGCAGCCCTGCTTGCCTATCCGCTCTCGCTGCTTCCCAAACCGTTTGGCAACATTTTGCCATTCCTGATGGTGGTTTTGCTGGGCTACACCGGCATTACCCTCTTTGTGATGCGGCAGGATGATCTTCTCAACATCTTTAGTTCTTTTCGCGGGACCTCTGGCTCGGGCAAGGAATCAGCCCTGGCGTCGCGCAGTGAGCGGACCATTCTGCTGGACACCAGTGTGATCATCGATGGGCGGATTGC
>DNOU01000108.1:0-3472 GCA_003501835.1 Anaerolineaceae bacterium
CCAGATTGCCGCAAGATGCACCCCCATGGAAACCCGATCCCAGCCAAAAATCCACAGGCCGAGGAACACCGATTCCAGGAAAAATGCCAGCAAGGCTTCAATGGCAAGCGGAGCTCCAAAAATATCTCCCACATAACGCGCATATTCAGACCAATTCATGCCAAACTGGAATTCCATCACAATTCCAGAGACCACCCCGAGGGCAAAATTGATCAGGAAAAGGTTTCCCCAGAATTTTGTCATCTTTTTATATATCTCATCCTTCTTACGGACATACAAGCTTTCCATGATCGCAACGATCACGGAAAGCCCCAGCGTAAGAGGCACAAAGAAGAAATGGTAAATTGAGGTCAATGCAAATTGGATTTTGGATAAGGTTATGATGTCCATAAGACCTCCCATGAATTTGACTTATATAATAAAAATTATAGAANNAATCGACTCAGGCTTGGGAAGCATGCTCGCAAAAATCGAATCCATTGAAAAAAGATACCAGGAGCTCACATCTCTGATTGAGCAGAACCTGGAAAATTATCAGAAAGTGGCTGAACTCAATCGAGAACTTTCTGAACTTGAACCCATCGTTCAGCTGGGGCAGTCGTACCGCGAAATGCAAAAGCAGTATTCAGACGCACTACAATTGGCGAATGGGGATGATCCCGAACTGGCTGAAATGGCGAAATCTGAATCCGAATCGCTGAAAAAACAAATCGAGGATGCCGAAAAGCAATTGAAGCTGATGCTGGTTCCCAAGGACCCCCGTGACGAGAGCAACGTCTACATGGAAATCCGTGCCGGTGCAGGGGGTGACGAAGCGGGTCTGTTTGTGGCTGATTTGCTGCGCATGTACATGCATTATGCTGAGGCGCGCCGCTGGAGCGTTGAGATCATCAGCGCCAATGAAACCGGCATCGGGGGCTACAAAGAAGTCATCTTCATGGTCAAGGGTAAGGGAGCCTATTCACGCCTGAAATTTGAATCCGGCGTACACCGCGTGCAGCGTATTCCCACGACTGAAGCTTCCGGTCGAATTCACACCTCCACGGTCACCGTCGCGGTGATGGCAGAGGTCGAAGATGTGGATATTCAAATTCCAGAATCAGATATCACCGTCGAAGTGTTCCGCTCTTCCGGTGCGGGCGGTCAGAACGTGCAAAAGAATGCCACGGCTGTGCGCATCATTCACAAGCCCACGGGCTTGGTTGTGGCTGTGCAGGATGAACGCTCCCAGCTCCAGAACCGTCTGCGGGCAATGAGCATTCTCCGCTCCCGTCTTTATGATATCGAGCTTCAGAAACGTCAGGACGAACGCGATGAAGCCCGCCGCTCGCAAATTGGCACTGGCGATCGCTCGGAAAAGATCCGCACGTATAATTATCCCCAAAGCCGGGTCACAGATCATCGCATCAATGTTTCTTCATTCAACCTACCGGCGGTGATGAATGGCGGGTTGGATATTTTTATCGATGAACTCTCCATTCGGGATGAGACCGAAAGGCTCGCCACCAGTACCACTGAAGACAATGAGGACTGATCTTCAAACCTGGATCAGCGAATCAGTCAAAAAGCTGAAGGGAATTTCCGACTTTCCACTGCTTGAGTGTCACGCACTGCTCGCTCACACATTATCCAAGCCGCGTGAATGGATCATCAGCCACCCTGAGGCTGAAATCACTCCAGAACAAATGATGCTGTTGGATTCCCAGTTTCAGCGGCTGCTGAATGGTACTCCCCTGCCTTATATCACAGGCACCCAGGCATTTTACGGATTGGACTTTATCGTCTCACCCGACGTACTCATTCCCCGCCCTGAAACGGAACTCCTGGTGGAGGAAGCGATTGAATGGCTGTCGCAACATTCTGGCTGTCGAACAGCGTTGGATATGGGGACGGGCTCTGGAGTGATCGCTGTCACTCTCGCCGACCAGGTGCCTGACCTGCAGGTCACTGCGTCTGATATTTCGCCTGCCGCCCTGGAAGTTGCCAGGCAAAATGCACAAAAATTCAAGGTGAGCGAGAGGATCACATTTGTCGAGTCTGACCTGTTCGAGAGAATTGGCGCTTCATTCGACCTGATTGCCGCCAACCTGCCGTACATTCCCTCAATGAAGCTGGGTGCACTTGCCGTGAGCAAATTCGAACCTCTGCTGGCGCTGAACGGCGGTTTGGACGGTCTTGATTTGATCCGGAAATTCATTGTGCAGGCGGTACAATTCATCCGTCCCGGCGGTCTGATCTTGATGGAAATTGAATCCGGGCAGGGTGATTCTGCACTGGTGCTAGCCCAAAACACAATCGCCGAAGGCAGCATACGACTGGTTATGGATTACGCTGGATTACCCAGATTGGTCGTCATCCAGGCAATGTAGGAGGAACATGAACACACTGATGCTTCATTCTTCTGACCCTGATGCATTCAAGACCACATACGAAACGCTTAAATCTGGCGGGGTGGCAGCATTTCCCACAGACACCGTGTACGGTTTGGCTGCCGATGCTTTTAATGACGCTGCCATCCAGCAGCTTTTTGAAGCCAAAGGTCGTGATTTCAACAAAGCGATCGCTGTACTGGTGGGCGATTTGAAACAGGTCTTCCTGTTGACCGAAGAACTCCCCGACGCCGCCACGACTTTGATCAATCATTTTTGGCCGGGCGGGTTAACTCTGATCGTCACGAAGAGACCCAACCTTCCCCCCTCTCTTTCTCCCACGCCCACCATTGGCATACGCATGCCAGATCACCCTCTCGCCCTGATGTTATTGCAAAAATTTGGTCCGCTTGCCACCACCTCTGCCAATCTCACGGGGGGAAAGAACCCCCAAACCGCTGATGACGTGCTTGAGCAGTTAGACGGGCGTATTCCCCTGATCCTGGATGGCGGGGCATGCAAAGGAGGCATACCTTCGACCATTGTCGACTGCACCCGGAATCCCATTGCCATTCTGCGCTATGGTGCAATCGAGGAAGGCGCAATCCACTCGGCTTTAAGAATCAACCCGTCTTAAAAAATGCTTAGGCAGGTTTAATCCCCTGTTTAACAGCCAACGATATGATTTGTTTTGTATTCTCCTCTTGAAGCCCATGCAAATAGCCGTCTCTATTTGCATGGGCTTTACTTTTACCCTGCACCCAGGCTGTTCTTTTGAATCTCCACAAGGCGGGCAAAAATGCTGTCTGCCCTGATCAATTCGGAATAATTCCCGCGTTCGATTATCCAGCCGTCCTTCATCAACAAAATTTCATCCATATCTTCGAGTTGAAGCAGGTCGTGGGTGATATACAGCACTCCCGCATGCGGGTTCGATTTGAAAAGTTGATTCAGCACCGCAGAGCCAGTGAGCGCATCAAGGTTTGAGACAGGCTCGTCCAACAGTAGGAATGGAGGATTCTGCAGCAGGAGGCGGGTAATTCCCAAACGCTGTCTTTCACCAGCAGAGAGCGCGGAACCAAGTTCGCCCAAATACGTATCCA
>DNOU01000108.1:3519-3985 GCA_003501835.1 Anaerolineaceae bacterium
CACCCTGATCCGGTTTCCAGAAACGCAGCAGCAGGTTCACAATCGTCGATTTTCCTGCCCCGCTGGAGCCCACCAGGGCGACTTTGCGTCCTCTTTCAAGAGTGAGGCTGACATTACGCAAAACTGCGTCCGATTCGTTCCCGTAATGGAAGGTAACATTCTGCATCAACACTTTTTGTGGCGAAGCAGCAGGAATGATTTCCGGGGTTTGCCTTTCACTCAGCCTGGATGGTTCCACGAGGTCAAAGATCCTACCTGCTGCCTCCAAACTGGCATTCAACTGCCTGGCAGCAAGTGGCAGGGGTGAAGTCGCCTCAAAACTGGACAGGATCAGCAGCGCTGCAACCGCAAGTAGAATCCCTGAAATTTCTCCCCTGCTCACAGGTGCGAACAACACCCAAAGCGCACTGAGCATGGTCAGGTGGGTCACCAATAGTGCCATTCCGTCAGCCAGGCTGTTCAGCAT
>DNOU01000108.1:4092-8544 GCA_003501835.1 Anaerolineaceae bacterium
AGGATCCAGCCGAGGGGTGCGTAAAGGGTGCTGATAAACAGGCTGGCAGCCAGGCTGGCGAGAATACCCACGATCAGCGGCATCACAAACCGCACATAGAAATTCTCCAGGATTTCAATATCACCCACCGCCCGCTGAAGCAGGTCGCCGCTTTGGCTCTCCTGTAACCGCGCAGGCGCCAGGGGTTCAAGGTGTTGATAGAACCAGACCCGGATGTTCGAAAGAACCTTCAAATTCACGGAGTGCGAGACCAGGCGCTCAGCGTAACGAAACACACCGCGGCTGATGCCAAAGAAACGGACTCCCACAATGGCAACCTGCAACTCGGCAATCGAAGGATGGAGCGCAGCAGCGGAGATCAGATAGGCAGAAGTGCCCAGCATGCCCACACCTGCGGCGATGGTCGCCAACCCTGCCATGAGGGAAAGAAACACCTGGCGGGCGGATGGTTTCAGGAACGAAAGCAGGCGGATCAGATTTTTCATCCACCCTCCCCCTGTTGCCGCACCATTTGCCGGTAAAGCGGCGAGGAAGCCAGTAATTGCGTATGGCTCCCGCTGGCTGTTAGACGGCCCTCATCCAGCAGGTAAATGACGTCCGTTTTTCTCAATGTGGACAATCTGTGCGCAATGATCAGACTGGTGCGTCCTTGAAGTAAAGCTTGAACAGATTCATTCAATCCCTCTTCGAGCTCAACGTCCAGGTGGGCAGTGGGTTCGTCCATCATGAGAAAAGGAGCATCCTTGAGAAAGGCTCTTGCCAGCGCGATTCGTTGAGCCTCTCCGCTGCTCATCCTGGCTGCTTTTTCAAATATACGGGTCTCGTATCCATGCGGCAAACCCATCACGAAAGAATCCAGATGAGCCTTCGCGGCTGCCAGGCGGACCTCTGCGAAAGATGCATCCGGTCTTGCCAGCCGGATATTCTCGAGGATCGTGGCATCGAGAAGTGCAGGGCGCTGCGGCACCCAGGAAATCTGACGGTGCCAATCAAGCAACGGAATCGAAGATAGTTTCCTGCCGTCTACAATGATGCATCCATCGCCCGGTATGATGAACCGCAGGAGCAATTGCATCAGGGTGGTTTTACCCGCACCGCTGCGTCCAACCAAACCATAGCTCATTCCGGAATTGATGATTAAATCCACATTCCTTAGAGCATCCATTTGACGATCGGGGTAGGAGTAGGAAACATTCTGGAATTCCAGGGTGAACTGACCCGCCAGTGACTTTGGTTCATTGTGGGAAACCACTCCGATGGTTTCAGTCTGCTCCGGAGTATCCAGCACCTGGTAGATCCTTTGAGCTGCCGCCACACCTGTCATGCCCGCGTGATACCTGGCCCCCAGCTGACGGAGGGGTTGATAAAACTCGGGTGCTATCAACAGGATGAAAAATGCCTGCTCGAAAATCATTTTCGAATACAGCAGCCGCAAACCAATCTCCACCGCCACCACCGCGGTTGAGATCGTTGCCAGCAGTTCCAACGCCAGGGCTGAAAGGAAAGTGATCCTTAGCACCCGAAGTGTGGTCATGCGGTACTGTTCACTCACCGCTTCGATCTGGCTGGTCCTCGACCGGCTCATCCCCAGGGTTTTCAAGGTGGTGATCCCCTGCAAAGTGTCGAGGAAATACGACCCCAACCTGCTGAGGGCTTGCCATTGATGGCGGGTTTCATTTTCAGAAGCGCGTCCGATCAGACTCATAAAGAAAGGGATCAGTGGGGCAGTGAGCAGGAACACGACCCCCGTGAGTGTGTCAAGGGGGAAAACCACCAGCAATATCATCAGTGGCAACAGCCCCGCAATCAGGAGTTGCGGCAGATACTGGCTGAAATAGGCATCCAGTGCTTCAACACCTTGAAGAGCAGTGGTGGTCAGTTCACCGGTGGATTCACCGCTGGTGTACGCCGGACCCAAACGGTTGATCTTTGTCAGCAGCATCGACCGCAAATTCCGTTTGATGCCTGCGGATAACGCCGCTGCCGCGGATCCGTTCAAAAATGTGATCAAACTTCGCAAGACGAAGATCCCGACCAGCGTCAACACCTGCGGAGTGATCACCTCCCGGGTCAGGTGGTCCAGGAAGACAGCATTGACCAGGTGGCTGAGTTTTTGATTCTGAACAAGAATCAGACCTCCGCCAAGCACCCCCAGGAGAACCGTGAGTATGAAAAGTAACCCCGATTTTCGGGCTTCCTGAATCAAACGCTGATTCGTTTTCATGCAGGAATTTTGCCTGAAATCGTCCAATTAATCAAATCAACCCGCTAGCGCTGATTGGGTTGCTCAAAAAGGATCCAATGCACTTTGCTAAAAGGTCAAGGATATCACTGCAGGCACGATGGGATTGCGATCAGCCATTTTCAGTTATTCTTCCACCTCCGCCCAGGTCATCTGCGAAAAATTCATCTTTCAACACTTTTCAACAAGCTCAGGTCACTCTTTAATTAATTTGGATGCAAAAAACGGGAGTGCTTTCGCATCTCCCGTGCCTTACCGGATCAGATTACATCACAATATTGACCAGCCGCCCTTTGACGTAGATCACCTGGCGCGGTGTACCGCCCTGGATGAACTTCACCACCTGCTCACTTGCCAGGGCAGCCGTTTTGGCTTGCTCTTCGTCGATATCCGCCTGCACGGTGATGCGATCCCGAACTTTGCCGTTCACCTGCACCACCAGTGTGATCTCTTCCTGTCGCGCAGCCTCTTCATCCACTTTGGGCCAGGCTTGCAGGTGAATACTCTGCCCGTTACCCAGCAGATGCCAGATCTCTTCACTGATGTGGGGAGTCACGGGTGCCAGCATTTTCAAGTAAATGCCAACGGCTTCGTCCCAGGCGGGTGAACCTGCCAGGACGGGTTTCACGCGCGTCATCTCGTTCATCAATTCCATCAGTGCGGAGATGATGGTGTTGAACTCGAAGGTCTCGAAATCTCGTGTGACCGTCTGCAGGGTCTGATGCACTTTGCGCCGCAGCGATTTGATCCCTGCCGGATCAGGTGCGGCACTGCCCGAAGCAGGCTCGAGCAAAGTCGTCCAGACACGGCGCAGCCAGCGCGAGACACCATCAATACCCCCGCTGCTCCACGGGCCGCCCATATCCCAGCGGGCAAAAAACATCAGATACGCCCTCACGGTATCCGCCCCGTAGCTTTTGACCAGGTTGTCCGGTGCCACCACGTTTCCGCGGCTCTTGGACATTTTCTCCGAATCTTCGCCCAGGACCATACCCTGATTGCGCAGCTGCAGCATCGGTTCGGGACCTTCGGTGATGCCCATATCGCGCAGCGCCTTGTGGAAAAAGCGGGTGTAGATGAGGTGCATGGTGGCGTGCTCGATGCCGCCGGTGTAGGTGTCCACCGGCATCCAGTAGTTGTATTCCTGCGGGTCGAACGGCCCCTCAGAGAAATCCGGGCTGAGGTACCGCAGGTGATACCACGAAGAGCACATGAATGTATCCATGGTATCGGTTTCACGTTCGGCGGGTTCACCGCAAATGGGACATGTGGTTTTCCGCCAGGTTGGGTGCAGCTTCAAAGGTGATTCTCCAGTGGGTTTCCACTCCACATCCCCGGGCAGTTTGACCGGCAATTGATCCTCAGGTACCGGCACGGCGCCGTGAGTTTTGCAATAAATGATGGGGATGGGTGCGCCCCAGTAGCGCTGACGCGATATCAACCAATCTCGCAGCCGATAGTTGGTGGATGCTTTGCCAACGCCTGTTTTGGCGACATAGTCTACTGCACGTTTGAATGACTGATCCCCTGGGGTTCCGGTGAGCGGGCCGGAATTGACCAGTGCACCTGCCGCAGGAACCGCTTCCGTCATATCTGAAGGGTCCAGTATGGGAGATCCCGCTGGCTGGACCACGACCTTCACCGGCAGCTTGAACTTGCGTGCAAATTCNNGTGAAAACGCCCGTCTTTTCCTTGTCTGAAGCTTCCCGTTGAATATCAGATTGGCGCTGGGCATCCATGATGTACTGCTCCACATTCGCCTGGTTTTCGGGTGTGGTCAGTTTTTGCACCAGGGGATGCTCAGGTGCCAGCACCATGAAGGTAACACCCCACAAGGTATCGGGGCGGGTGGTGAAGACCTCGATGGGATCGCCCGCTTCAGTCTTGAACGTGACCAGGGCACCTTCCGATTTACCGATCCAGTTGGTCTGCAGCGTGCGCACACGCTCCGGCCAATCGATGCCCTCAAAACTCAACAGTTCCTCGGCATAGTTGGTGATCTTGAAGAACCACTGCTCGAGGTCTTTCTTGATCACTGGCGTGCCACAGCGTTCACAGTGACGGTCTTCGCCGATCACCTGCTCCCGCGCCAGGGTGGTATTGTCCTTTGGACACCAATCCACGGGGGACATTTTGCGGTAAGCCAGCCCGTGTTTGTAGAGCTGAATGAAAAACCACTGGGTCCAGCGGTAATACTCAGGGTCTGAGGT
>DNOU01000001.1 GCA_003501835.1 Anaerolineaceae bacterium
TCCCAGGCATCCACAATGGCGAAAATTCGCGCCGAAAATGGGATTTGTTTTCCCTCCAAACCCTGGGGGTAGCCTGTTCCATCCCACCATTCATGGTGCGAATATGGAATATCCACCGAAGACTTGAAAAAGGGGATCTGGGAAAGCATGTCGCGGGCATAGACGGGGTGCTTGCGCATGATTGCCCATTCCGCCTCGCTGAGGGTGCCGGCTTTGAGCAGGATCGTATCAGGAATGCCCATTTTGCCAATGTCGTGCAGCAGTGCACCCTGGCGCAGGTTCGCAATTTGGCTTTCATCGTATCCCATGCGGCGTGCCAGGCGCAGGGTTTGTTCGGCAATTCTAAGAGAATGACCCTGTGTTTCCTTGTCGCGTAATTCGAGTGCCAAAGCCCAGCCCTCAAGCGTGGCGTTGTAAGCATTCAACAACTCCTGGGTCTGATCCAGGGTCTGATCATACAATCGTGCCCGCTGCAGACCATTGGCGGTAATGTCGGCGACTGCAGTCAGCAGGCGTATTTCAAAATCTTCCATGTGATGCTCAGATCCGACGAGCAGTACACCTGTGATCTTTCCCTGCACGATCAATGGCGCGCCGGCGATGGAACTCATGTTTGAAGTAAGCTCTGGAAATTCAAAATACGGGTCGGCCGCAGGCGAGTGATTGATATACGGCTTGCCCGATTTCATGATCTGCCCCGCCAGTCCCTTTTCTACCGGTAGTGTGATTCCATCAAGCAGCTTCCAACTACCGGTTCCGTACAAGTCCAGAGTGTCCTGTTCTTTGGTTTTGGTCGTGTACAACAGTGCGCCATCCACATTCAATAGCTCTGGAAGTTTCCCCAGGATGGCTGGCGGGATTTCAGCCATGGTGGTGGTGGTTCGCAGGAGTTCGCTGATTTGGGCGATCACCCCCATTTCATTTTCACGCTGCTTACGGGCAGTCACATCCACTGCAGTGCCAATGATTGCAGGCGTACCTTCAAAATCAATCAGCCCTGAATGAACATCAAACCATCGCGATCCACCGTCAGCCGCCTCAAACTTAAGCTCGTAATGATCCACGTCCTGCACACCGCGCAGGTGAATAAGAGAGGTTTCCCTGAGTGCTATAGCCTGATCTTCCGGGATTTGATCGGTCACTTTGAGCTTTTTCAGCTCCTCGGCAGTGAATCCTGTCATCCGGCACCAGGCTGGGTTGACATAGAGATAATTCTCGCCGCGGTGAATAAAGATGCCTGCTGCGGTGGTTTCTGCCAGATCGCGGAACTTGGCTTCGGATTCAATGATGGCCTGTTCGGTCTTTTTCCGTTCAGTAATATCACGGACATATGCCACTACCACCTTGTCGCCTTCAATGGTCGTCAGGCGCAAGCTGATCTCAATGGGAAAGACTGTACCGTCTGCCTTTACGTTCAAAGTTTCGCTGACCATCCCCTTGAGTTCGATCATGTCTTCCTGGTATTCGGGCATCAACATTTGTACATCAGAAGGTACCAGGTCTTTCACGGTCATCTGGCAAAGCTTTTCGCGGCTGTATCCATAAATCTTTGAAGCCACCGAGTTGCAGTCCAGAATCTTGCCTTCAAGGGTCTCGATGAAAATAGCGTCTGTGGAGGCTTCAACCAACAGCTCATTTCTCTTCTGGCTGCGGATCAAGGCTTGCTCGGAACGTTTGCGGTCGATCACCATCGCCACCTGTGTCGACACAAAGGACATCATCTGCTCATCCCGATACTTAAAGCGCACACCTTCAGAGTACGATTGGGCACCCATAACGCCGATCACGCGGTCTTCCACTTTGAGCGGAACGCCGAGCCAGTCGACACTCGGAGGACCCACCTCTTCAACTTCCTGCTCTTCCAGGAGTAAATTGAAAACCTCGGGGTTCACAAGCACTGTCTTACCGGTTCGCAGCACGTATTCCGTCAGACCACGGCCTGGCTTTTGAGGTTGAGGACGTTCATCCAGCTGGTCCACAAAATACGGAAAACTGAGCAAATTCTGCTCTCGATCCAGCAGGGCAATAAAGAAATTGTCCACAGGCATCAATTCCTGCAGAATCTGATGGATGGAGGCGAAAAATTGATCCAGGTCGTGCGTCTGATTTGCTGCCTGGGAGATCTGAAAAAGAGCCATCTGGATCTTTTCAGAGAATGTTCTTTCGGTAATATCCTGTCCGATGCTGGCAATGCCCGTGATATTGCCTTTCTTGTTAGCGAGAGAGGTGTTTGTCCAGGCGATTTGCCGCTGCTCTCCCTGCGAAGTGAGGATATTATTCTCCCGCCGAACCGGAAGATTTCCTGTCAGAGCACATTCCAGAAGCACCTTCTTGAAGGCGATTGCGTCGTCAATCGATAGGAACTTGTCCATCCAGTTACTGCCAATCACCTCTCCCATCTGCAGACCCACAAGATCGCAGAAGTAGTTATTGCAGTACAGGACCTTCCCCTGTAAATCCATGATGACGGCGATCAGCTTGACATTGCCCAACAGCTCTCGAAAGCGGAATTCTGATTCGCTTAAATTCTGTTCCGCATTCTTTTCAGTGGTGATATCCTCACCCAGCAAATGGTACTCGCTGAAGCCGTTCCCGCTGTCAACGACCGCCCGCATTGACCAGCGGATCCAATGCGGTTCGGCATTTGAATTGGTGTCCAAAAACTCACAAGTGGCGCTTTCAGTCAGCGGAGACAGATCGTGCACCATTTCCTGCATCGCAGAAGCAGATCTGGCAGGCAGCACATCATCCAGATTCCTGCCAATGATCTCTTCATGGTCTATACCAAAAAAGGTACAAAATGCGGCATTGGCAAAAGTGAGTTCTCCATCCGGGTTGAAGCGTACGATCATGTTCTGGTCGCCTTCAACGATTGCCCGGTAAAATGCCTCACGTTCCTGCAATTCACGCTGAGCAGCAGACCTGGCCGAAAGATCCTGCAGCAAAACAATATACCCACCCTCTCCATTCACGGCAGGATGGACGAAGCCAATACTGCAATGAACGGATTTTTGAGCATCATTCACCATAA
>DNOU01000121.1:0-1702 GCA_003501835.1 Anaerolineaceae bacterium
CGGCAAGTTGACGGGTGACATCCGTAAGGCGCTGACTGGGTTCGATCGGCGAGGCAAGCCGCAGGATGTAGGAGATCAACCGTCCAATGGCTTCGCTGACCGCTGCCGTATCAGACCCCGCTTTGGCAGTGTTGATGAACACTTCAAATGGCTGATCGCCTCCGTTTTCGTTGATGGTCACAAAGGCTTTACCAAGCGGAGTTTCAACCGAATAGGTCCTGCCCACCAACGCTCTTGGCCGGGGTTTCTTGGTCTCCGTCCAGATCTTGATCTGATCTGTGGATTCTGGAGTGTTCTCTTCTCCCTTCTTGCGGCTGGCAGTGGCATGGGTTTCAAGAACCACTTTTTCACGGGAGCCTGTGACATATACGGTAATGCCTTTGCAGCCCAATTCCCAGGCTTTGATGTAGGCAGTGGCGACGTCATCCGTGGTCGCCGACTCGGGGAAGTTGATGGTCTTGGAGAGAGAATTATCCACGAAAGTCTGCAGGACGGCCTGCAAACGGACATGTTCCTCGGCAGTGATGTCCTGGCTGACAACAAAGATGTTTTTGATCTTATCGGGGATGATATTGATATTCTGGCAGGTTCCGTCCTTCATCACCTGCTCGATGACCTTGCCGCGAATCTCTTCATTCAACCCTTCCTCAGCAAGGGCGTCCTCAAAACTGGGGCTGGCATAGGTAAGCTGCATGTCTTTGCCTTTGTCGTTCACATGACGAATATATGCCAGGGCAAACACGGGTTCGCAGCCGTATCCTTCACAACCCGCAACGGTGGCAATCGTGCCGGTGGGGGCAATGGTGGTTTGCGCTGCATTGCGGATGCCGAACCGTTTGATATCTTCGGTGATCGTGTTCCAATCCACAATCGGGCGATTCCAATCTCCCAGCGATGGCACGAGTGAGTGCGGAGGCTGCCAGATCAGATTGGTCGGGTCGTAAATACTTCCGTTGATGGCAGGGAAGGGACCACGTTCGCGCGATAGTTCGATGCTCGTCTGCATGGAGGTGTAGCGGACGAACTCCATCACCTGCGAGGCAAAGTCCTCTCCTTCAGGGGATCCGTAACGCACGCCTACATGGTACATCAGGTCTGCCAGTCCCATGATGCCCAGTCCAATGCGGCGGGCGCGCAGAGCGGCTTCTTTAAGCTGCGGTACGGCTGGAACGTAAGCGTTTGCATCCACAACGTCATCGAGGAAGCGCGTAGCGAGCTGGGTCGATTCGCGTAATTTGGTCCAGTCCACCTGGTGGTCGGGTGCCAGATGCTGCGCAAGATTCACTGAACCGAGGCAGCAATTCTCATAGGGTCCCAGCCATTGTTCACCGCACGGGTTGGTGGCTTCCAACTGGTAAAGGTGGGGAACCGGGTTACCCCGATTGGCAGCATCCAGGAAAAGAACGCCGGGTTCGCCATTGTGATGCGCCTGTCGGACGATCTTCTCGAACAGGTCCACCGCCCGCACGGTTTTGTAAACCTTGAACGGGATGCCCGCCGCTTCCGCCTGCTCAAAGGTTCCCTGGAAGTTCCTGGACCTGGGGTCAGTGATGTCGGGAAAGCGCAAATCCCATGGACCATCTTCCTCAACAGCGATCATGAAGGCATCGGTGATGCCCACCGAGATATTGAAGTTGGTGATCTGGTTTTCGTTGGTTTTGCAGGTGATGAATTCTTCGATGTCCGGGTGATCCACCCGTAA
>DNOU01000121.1:1766-2803 GCA_003501835.1 Anaerolineaceae bacterium
GTCTGCTGGATGAGTGCTGCATCCCGCAGCGTTTGAAAAATGCCTGAGGGATCCCTTCCCATATCATCATTGATTGGCAGGACGAAACAGGCTGCCAGCTGACCCAGCGGTGTGCCTGCTCCCGTGAAGGTGGGTGAATTGGGAAAGAAGCTTTTGGAGGTGAGTAACCGATAAAACTTGCTGGCAAGGGTGGTGACATCAGTGGCGTACTTTTCTTCCACTTTTGCCACGTTGATGGACACCCGCCAGAACATTTCTTCCACCGTTTCCGCGGGAGCCCCATCCTGTCCCCTGCGGACGTAACGTTTAAGTAGAACCTGGCGGGCGTTGTCAGTCAATTCCACGCCTGGCAGATTCTGCGGTGAACCGGTAAGATCGAACATAGGTTGCTGCGGTTTAGCCGTTGTCATCTCAAAGCTCTCCTTAACTTTCCAGTAAACGATCAATTTCCTTGCGGATAGACTGCAGGTCATCCAGATGCAGGTACACGATGGCGAACCGGATGTAAGCAATTTGGTCAAGTCGTTTCAGTCCCGCCATCACCATGTCGCCGACAACCCTTGACGAAACCTCCTCGCGTCCCATTTTTTGCAGGGCTGATTCAATTTCATTCACCAGGTGATCGATTTCTGCCGCAGAGACGGGGCGCTTTGCACAGGCGATGCGAATGCCTTCATCAAGCTTGACCCGGCTGAAATCCTCACGCGTTCCGCCGCGTTTGACAATGAGGGGAGTGGCCAGAATGGGTCTTTCATAGGTGGAGAAGCGCTGGCCGCAATTCTCACATTCCCTGCGGCGTCTCACACCACCGCGGCTGTCATGTGTTGTATCCAGTACCTTGGAATGTTCATCCTGACAATACGGACAGCGCATTGTCCCCTCCCCTCATTGAATCGCAATAAAAACGCCTGGTTGATGGTGCAGAATGAAGCAGCAATGTGATGAACACCAATCCCCCATATATAGGGGGATCAGACCGAATATACCGTACATCTGTGCACTTCATGATAGCACAAGCGAATTATCCAATCAATGTT
>DNOU01000113.1 GCA_003501835.1 Anaerolineaceae bacterium
AAATTTGTCGTGATAAAGGATCTCCCCGTTGCGCATTACATCACGCGTGACTTCCACATCTGCACCCTGTACCTCCCAGTCCACCTGCTTGATCTTACCCGTGGGTAGATCAGGATTTTCGCGATAGGTCGGGTCCGGAGGTTCCACCAGGTTGGTCAGGCCAGTGGTTTGCCAGTCCACAGTGCGGCCGTCACTGGTGGAATAGAACTTCCAGGTGAGTGTGTAATTGGTGGGATTCACGTAGGTTTCCATCAGCAACCAGGAGGTGCTGTCATTGGTGAATTTGAAATCCACCAGCGGTACAAAAACTGTTGCATCCAGACCTGCCAGGTCAGTATTGTGTCCAGAGGCGGTCTGTTCGTAGTATCTCACCCGATAGGCATGGGCATGGCGTTCGTTGATGGGATATCCGCCGAAAAAGACGGTGCGGAAAAGCGCCGTGCTCACCTGGCAGACCCCGCCGCCAACACCGTTGATGGTTTGATCTCCCAGAATGATCGGGGCTTCAGCGTAGCCGTTATCGAGGCTGATGTCGCCCAGTACATCCGACATCGACAGCGTGGCTCCGGGAGCGACCATCAATCCGTGGAATCTGGCTGAAGCGATCTGGATGTTCTTGACCCGATCAGGCGCAGAACCGCGGAAGTAGGTGGTGTAAGAGGAAACCTGCTCGGTGATGCCCAGGTCTGCCCCTACCGCATTGTCCATCACTGCCGGATTGATGGTTGTGAAGACCAATGGAATGGTATGGCTGCCGGCGGTCAACTGCTCGTCAATGGCAGTCAGGCTGGCAGCAAGATCCAGCTTGCGCCCGATCTTCGCCGGCTGAATCACTTCCAGGAGACGGGTTTCGTCGTTGAAGATGAACCTGGCATTTTCAGGATCCTGGTCCATTTGGGGCTCGATCCCTGTCAGGTAGGCGGTAAAAAGAGGCTTGTTAATTGTTACCTTGAATTTGGCATCGCTTCCATCGGAAATCCGTTCAAAGCTGAGCATTTGAGCCAGGGTGGCCTGATCCAGCTGCCAGGAAGTCGTGGAGCCAGAGCTGCCTTCCGGCAAAGTCAACGTCAGCGGCTGGCTGAGGATCGAGCGGGTCAACTCCGCCTGCTGTGAAGCATCCATGATCACGGGGTTGCTCTCGGTGATGGCGAGCTTGACTTCACCATCACGCAGCAGGGCAATTTGTGAGGTGATGGCATCCAGCGAAGCCTGAATGTCAAGCACGCGGCCAGCCTGTCCCTGGTTGACCACCACTTCAGAACCCTGGATAGCCAGGCTGGCTTCACGGATGGGTTGATTGATCTCGGCTGCCAGCCCTTGCAAATAAGAGACCGCGATCTTTTGATTAAAGAGCAGCACCGGTGCGGTGGAGATGGATTGTTCGCCTGATATACTGTTTCCAATCAGAGTCAGGAAAGAGGTTCCGCGCTCGGCATCATAAGCGTTGCGTGCCGAGGCTTCAGGATCCAGGAAGAAACCAAGCTGGGCAGGAGATGCCACCCAGGATTTCTCGCCGTCGGTCAAAAGGATGCGTCCCTGGTCAGCGAAGGAATAAGAGCGGGCAATTTTATCTGTGGCCTGGGAAACGGAGAGTCCGCCAAGGTCAATGCCGTTCATGGTGACGCTCGGTAGAATGCGCCCGGCATAAGCCACCTGGCTGACGATAAAAAGCACCATCAACAGGGCACCCAAAGCCGCGATGCCGATCAGCAGGGCGGAGAGAAAGGCGCCAAATAATGAAACAGGTGGGTTCCTGCGGTTTGTTGTGATCATAATTAGGATTATATCACTCCGGTTAATAGGCAAGGTCGAAGAGCTGACAATGAGACGAATCCATGGTAAGAAATGTTCCAGTCACCAATTTGGAAATTGGTTCAAATTTACCCTTGACAGAGATTTACCGGGGTGTATAATTTGCCCTCGTTGCGCTCTGAACGGCGTACGATCTCACCCGAAAGGGTAGATCGATGAAAACCCAATAACCAGACTCCCCAAAAAGCGATCCTTGGCGAAATTCAAGCAGTAATCGGCGTTTTTAGGAAAAGAGAAACGCTTTGATTTTGCCTGGAAATCACCCTTGACAAGGAAAAGGGAAGCGGGTATCATTTTAATCCCATTGCGTTGAAGATTTCGCTGAAGCAAATGGCGGATCCTGTAACAATCAAATACGCAGAAGGCTTGAGGACAACCCGCAAGCAATGAACCGGCCGATGGAGTCGATCAACGAGAAAGATCCGTCGGCGATTTATTGGAACCCCTTGACAGACACGGGGCGCTGCGAGTAAAATCTGGCCCTTGGAGCAAATCAGAACCTTAACAACTGAATAGTGATAGGAAGAAAACGATGCCCTGTCGTATTCATGTAACACCAGATCCGCAACTTACACCTGAAAAGGTGATATTTTCGCGGAGAGTTTGATCCTGGCTCAGGATGAACGCTGGCGGCGTGCTTAATACATGCAAGTCGAACGGAGACAGTAGCAATATTGTCTTAGTGGCGAACGGGTGAGTAACGCGTTGGTGACCTGCCCAGAAGCGGGGGATAACAGTTCGAAAGGACTGCTAATACCCCATGTGATCTTGAG
>DNOU01000238.1 GCA_003501835.1 Anaerolineaceae bacterium
AACATCGCCATCTATGGTATCCCCAAGGAAAACGACCAGGGCTGGGTGGGCGGTCCCATCATCGGACGCGGCAATTTCATGCCAGCCTATGTCACCGGGCTCGATCCTGAGACCGGGCAGGGTACGCGCTCGGTCGTCCATTACACCACGGGCTGCGAAGCCCTGGATATTGAAATTGATAAGGAAACCGGCAAGATCACAGTTCTGAAAGCAGCCGCCTCATTCGACGTGGGTCATGCCATCAATCCGACGCTCGTCAAATCGCAGATCGAAGGCGGGTTTGTGCAGGGGTTGAGCTCGGCAATGTTCGAAGAGATCAAGCTCAAAAATGGCGTTACCACCAATCCAAGCTTTGTCGATTACCGCATTGCCACCGCACCTGATGTGGACTTCCCCATTGAAACTCCCTATGTCGAAGTTCCGCAGGATGATGGTCCTTGGGGTGCCCGTGGTGTGGGCGAACATCCCATGGTTCCGACCATTGCAGCCCTGGGGAACGCCATTTACGACGCCACCGGCTTGCGGCTGCCCGGACCACCCTATTCAGCTGAGAAGATTTATCTTGCCATGCTGGATGCGGGACTGGTGAAATAAACAAAAACTGCTGGAGACAAAACTCCAGCAGTTTTTCTACATTGAATATCAAGTTTATCGAGAAAGAGGTCACCATGGCAGAAAACCACGAATTGATCATCCGCAATGCTGTTTTACGATCCGGCGAAAAAGTCGACATTGCCATTTCAGACGGCAAGATCGCAGCCATTGCCCCCAGGTTGGATGTGAAAGCAGCCGCTGAAATCGACGCAGCCGGCAACCTGGTAACAGAATCTTTCGTCAATACCCACCTGCATTTGTGCAAGGTGTACACCCTGATGATGATGGATGAAGCCGCCCTCAAGGACTACCACGGTGCTGATATGGGCAAAGCCATGACCGCCATCGAAGCAGCCATGAAGGTGAAAGAAAATTACGACGAGCGCTGGATCATCAAGAATGTGCGCAAAGCGGTCGCCCTTGCCGGTCGTTACGGCTGCACCCATATCCGCGCCTTTGCCGATGTGGATTCGAAAGCAAAGCTGGAAGGCGTCAAAGCCTTGCTCAAAGCCCGCGAAGAATTCAAAGGCATTGTTGATATCCAGGTTGTGGCATTTGCCCAGGACGGCCTGGTGCGCGAACCCGGTGCCGAGAAACTGCTGCGCGAAGCGATGCAACTGGGTTGTGATGTGGTTGGCGGCATCCCCTGGATCGAGTACACCGATGCAGCCATTGCCGAGCATGTGCGCATCTGCTTTGAAATTGCCAAAGAATTCAACAAGCCCGTATCCATGCTGGTGGATGACGCCGGTGACAATGGACTGCGTTCCCTGGAAGTGATGGCTCTCGAGACCATTAAAACCGGCTGGCAGGGCAGGTCACTCGCCCATCATGCGCGCGCCATGTCGCTCTATCCGAAACCCTACCTGCAAAAACTTGCCCATCTCCTGAAGGAAGCAGGCATGGGACTGGTGTCTGATCCCCACACCGGTCCGCTGCACGCCCGGGTGCGCGAACTGCAAGAGGAGAAGGTACCCGTGTGTCTTGGTCAGGATGATATTTCCGACGCGTACTACCCGTATGGCCGCAACAACATGCTCGAGGTTGCTTTCATTAATTCCCACTTACTCTGGTATACCACGCACGAGGACATGGAAACCCTGTACGATATGGTGACCACCATTGCCGCGAAGTGCATTGGTGTGGAAGACTTTGGCATCCAGGTGGGCAACACTGCCAATCTCGTTGTGCTCGATCAACCCAATGTGCTGGAGGCGCTGCGTTTCCATGAACGCCCGGCAGTGGTTGTCAGCCACGGGAAGGTGGTGGATCAGGCTCTGATGGACAAGATCTACCTGGAAAATAGCAAAAAGTAATCCAAAACGATGTCACATTTCAATACCGCAGGGGGAAGCGAACCTTCACCTGCGGTATTTTGATGGTGACAAAAGTCATTGTAATATCAGGGAGTTTTTGATTGACAAGCTATTTGGAAATTTATATAGTTGATTCAATCATTTCCCTCATAGGCAACAGGAGAATAGCTCGCTTCTCATTTCAGCACTTGACCAAAGCACCCGGCTCGTTCATCCAATGGATCAAGCCTGAACCGCGAGATGCCATCCCTGAAGCAGACTCGCAAAGTAATTTGGACATCCATGAAGCGGCTACCCCCAGGTTCATCCACCAGGACGAGTTCAAGGAGGAGGAAAAAGTCAATCTACCAAACACGAAACTTTCCAGTCATCTCAATCCATTTGTTTATTCGGGAGGAAAAGAATGTCAAAGAAATTGGTACCAGTTTTGATTGCTGTGCTCATCATCGCGTCCCTCGTTGCCGGATGTGCGAACACCGGCACCGGCACAACCGGCGGGGAGAAGGTCAAGGTATTTGGTGCCTTTGCCACCCCCATCGAAGAACCCTGGGATGGTGTTATCCATCAGGCGCTCAATGCTGCCAAAGATGCCGGCAAGATTGACTACACCTATACCGAGAATATTGGCTATTCCGGTGATATGGAACGCATTCTGCGTGAAGTTGCTGACCAGCAAAAGCCCGATATCATCATGGGTGATGCCTTCGGTAACGAAGAAGCAGTGCGCCGCGTCGCCAAGGACTATCCCGACATTGCTTTCGCTTTTGGCTCTGGTCTTGGTCCAGCAGATCCCAACTTCTCAGTTTTTGACAACTGGATCCAGGAACCTGCATACCTCGCTGGCATGCTCGCCGGTGGAATGAGCAAATCCGGTATCGTGGGTGTTGTGGGTGGATACCCTGTTCCCGAAGTCAACCGGCTGGTCAACGCTTTCATCAAGGGCGCCAAAGAGGTCAATCCTGATGTAAAAGTTCTGGTCGCCTTTATCAACAGCTGGTTTGATCCTGCTGCTGCCAAGGAAGCCGCTCTGGCACAGGTGGATGGCGGAGCTGATGTGCTCTTCGCTGAGCGCTTCGGTGTCATTGATGCTGCCAAGGAAAAAGGCATCCTGGCGATCGGCAACATGAGTGATCAGAATTCGCTTGCCCCTGATACCGTCATTACCAGTCCGGTATGGGATATGGCACCTACGGTGGAATACCTGGTCAACCAGGTCAATGCCGGAAGCTACACCGCCATGGATCTCAAGGACTTCAGCATGATGGCAAAGGGCGGCGCTTCACTGGCTCCCTTCCACAGTCTCGAAAGCAAGATTCCGGCTGACCTGCTGGCAAAGGTGACTCAAAAGCAGGCAGATATCAAATCCGGTCTCTTCCGTGTCGATGTGGACGAAGCACAACCCGCCGCAGTAAATTAGCTTTTCGATAGGGGCGGTAGGCGGATCACCGCCTACCGCCTTTTATTAAGGATGGATTATGTACGCAGTGGAGATGCAGGGCATTACAAAGCAATTTGGCAATGTTCTGGCCAACAACAATGTGCATTTTTGCCTGGAAAAGCAAGAAATTCATGCCCTTTTGGGTGAAAATGGCGCAGGAAAAACGACGTTAATGCGCATCCTTTATGGTCTTTACAGGGCAGATGCCAGCGAGATCTTTATTGATGGTCAGAAGGTAGAGGTCAACTCACCCAAACAGGCGATACAAGCCGGCGTCGGCATGGTGACACAGCATTTCACCCTTGTTCCCACCTTAACCGTTGCTGAAAACATCGTATTGGGCTACCACAACAAAGCCACCGTATCCAAAAACGAAATCGAAGCCAGCGTTAAAGAAGCATCTGAAAAGTATGGCATTCATGTCGACCCAGCCTCACTGGTGCGGCAGCTTTCTGTCGGTGAACGGCAGCGGGTAGAGATCTTAAAAGCCCTCTATCGTAATGCCAGAATCTTGATCATGGACGAACCCACCGCAGTCCTCGTTCCTCAGGAAGTTGATGTCCTATTCGAGTCCCTTCTTCGTCTGGTTAAATCTGGACTCTCTGTGATCTTTATCAGCCACAAACTCAATGAAGTGATGGCTGTTTGCGACCGCATTACCGTTCTGCGGGATGGACGGGTGACCGGCACCGTTCGCAAGGAAGATACAACCCAACAGCAGCTTGCCAATATGATGGTAGGGCGCGAGACCTTCGGCATTAACCGCCAGGGAACGCGTGATACCGGTCAGGTGATCTATTCTGTGAAAGACCTGAGCGTGATCAACCCCCAGGGGTTGAAAGTGCTCAAAGAGGTCACCTTTGATGTTCATGCAGGCGAAATCCTGGGGGTGGCAGGCGTCTCGGGAAATGGTCAATCGGAATTGACCGAAGTGTTGACGGGTCTTCTCAAACCCACCAGCGGCAGCGTGACCCTGGATGGAAAGGACCTGACCCATGCCGAACCTGCTGAAATCAGCAATGCCGGCGTCGGACGCACACCCGAAGACCGTCATGAAGGTTCGATCGGGGACCTCACGGTCGCCGAAAACCTTGCGCTGGAAGAGCTGGACAAATTCACCCACAATGGCATGCTCGACAACGCCAGGATCCTGGAAAACGCAAAGAAATACATTGCTGAATTTCAGATCAAAGCCTCTCCCAATGACCGCTTGCGTACGCTTTCCGGCGGCAATATGCAAAAGGTGATCCTGGCGCGTGCGCTTTGCCGCAGACCCAGGGTGGTGATTGCCTCGCAACCTACACGCGGCCTGGATGTTGGTGCGACGGAATATGTGCGCAAGAAGTTGCTTTCTGAGCGCGACCGCGGAGCAGGTGTCCTGCTCCTCTCTGAAGATCTTGACGAGATTTTGTCTCTTTCAGATCGGATTGCAGTGATTTACGAAGGCTGCATCAGAGGGATCATCCCGGCTGCTGAAGCCACTGCCGAAAAACTTGGCTTGATGATGGCGGGCGCCTGTTAAGGCGAAAAGGAGAGGCTCAATGCTAAAACTCAAAGTTGAACGTGCTCCTGCGCCAAGATGGGCAGTCACCATCATTCCGGTCGTGGCAGTTCTGGTTACGTTTTTAATCAGTTCAATCCTGGTGATCCTGGCAGACGCCAATCCGTTTGCTGCTTTTTACAACTTCATCGTCACACCGCTTTCCAGCAAATTCTCGGCACTGGAAGTGCTGGTCAAATCCACACCCCTGATCCTCACAGGCATGGCAGTCACCTTTGCCTTCACCTCTGGATACTTCAACATCGGGGCGGAAGGTCAGCTTTACGCCGGGGCGATTGCCGCCACCTGGGTGGGCATCACCTTCACTGAAGCGTCCTCCATCGTAATCATCCCCTTGATGATCATCGCAGGTTGTGTGGGCGGTTTGCTCTGGGCGTTGATCCCGGCGCTTCTCAAGGTGAAACTCAAAGTGGATGAAGTGGTCACCACGCTGCTGATGAACTCGATCATCATGTATTTCATCAGTTGGCTGCTTAACGGTCCATGGCGTAGTCCAGTATCCGGGTGGCCGCAGTCTCCCGAGATCAGCGAGGCAGCACATTTCCTGCGGCTGGTACCCAAATCCCGCTTGCACATTGGGTTTATTATCGCCCTGGTAGTCGTTGTGCTGGTCTACATCCTGATCAAACGGACTCCCCTGGGGCTTAAGATGCGCGCTTCTGGTGCAAGCCTGACCGGCGCAAAATTCGCCGGCATCGACACCACTAAAACGATGCTCACCGCAGCCCTGGTCAGCGGTGCCATTGC
>DNOU01000224.1 GCA_003501835.1 Anaerolineaceae bacterium
CGGGTTTCATTGACAGTGGGTGAATTCAGTGTATGCTAGTATCATGCTCCAGCCTTCCCTCTTCCCTGTGACTTCCATCAGCGTGAGCGAATTGACCCGCTACCTGCGCGAATGGATGGAAAGCGACGAACTTCTGCGCGATGTTTGGGTACAGGGTGAAATCACCAACCTCTCCCGCCCGGCATCCGGGCATGTTTATTTCACCATCAAGGACGAATATTCCGCGCTCAAGTGTGTGATCTGGCGCACCTCTGCGGGACGTGCCACGTCCAACCTGCAGAGTGGCCTGGCCGTGGAAGTGCATGGATATGTGTCCGTCTACGAACGCGACGGAACATATCAGCTTTACGTGGATGCTGTTCGACCAGCAGGCGAAGGCACTCTCTTTCAGGAATTTCTGCGCTTGAAAGCACGGTTGGAAGAGGAAGGCTTGTTCGATGCTTCGCGGAAGAAAATGATACCGCAGGTGCCCGCAAAAATCGGCGTGGTGACTTCACCCAGCGGTGCAGCCTTGCAGGATATTCTCAACACCCTCCAGCGGCGTTACCCATTGGTGGAGGTGATACTGGCACCGGCAGCGGTGCAGGGAGAGAATGCCCCGGGAGAGCTGGCGGCAGCCATCGGGCAACTCAACCGCGAGCCTGGCATTGATGTCATTATCGTCGCCCGCGGTGGAGGATCACTGGAAGACCTGTGGGCGTTCAACGATGAGCGGGTGGTTCGGGCAGTGGCGGCATCGCATGTGCCCATCATCAGCGGGGTGGGGCATGAGACCGACTTCACCCTTACCGATTTTGCCGCCGATTTGCGGGCTCCCACACCCACCGCGGCTGCAGAGCAAGCCGTACCGGATCAGATGGACGTTCGGGAGCGTCTGCTCGCCACACAGCGGCGATTGAGGGATACCCTTTCGGGCATCACCCGTATGCAGAGGCTGGACCTTGCGGAAATCAACCGCAAATTATCGCAGCTCAGCCCACTGATGCGGGTGCGCAGCGACCGTCAACGCCTGGATGAGCTTGAAGGGCGCTCTTTCATCGGAGTGCAACATTTCATCCAATTGAAACATGCGCAAGCGGGGGCATTGGATCAACGCTTGAAGTCACTCAACCCCTACGGCGTGCTGCAACGGGGGTATGCCATTGTCACCAACAGCGCCAGCGAGATCATTCACAGCGTGGACCAAACCTTTCAAAATGATGAACTCACCATCCGTGTTTCTGATGGGGTCATCTCAACCCGGGTAAGTGCTGAACCCCAAAAGAACCAGGCAGGAGGTTGACTTTATGGCTGAGAAAGAGAATGAGATCAAGGGACTGACCTACGAACAGGCATTTGCCGAATTGGAAACCGTGGTTGAGACACTTGAAAGTGGGCAGCTGCCCCTGGAACAGGCCCTGACCCTTTACGAGCGGGGGCAGCTGCTGGCGCAGTTCTGTGGCAATCTGCTCGACCAGGCAGAGTTGAAAATCAGGCAATTAAATCCTGCCGGGAAGNNCCTTTTTATTACCTGATCAACCGGCGCTGGAACTGGTCGCTGGTGTTTGGTACCGGGGGCATGCCCAGCTCGCACTCTGCGTTGATCAGTTCCACCACCCTGGCGATTGGCCTTTTCCGCGGCTTTGATCAGCCGGTGTTTGCCCTGGCTGTCGCCATTTCGACGATCGTGATTTACGACGCTGCAGGAGTGAGGCGTCAGGCGGGTATTCACGCAGAGCGTATTAATTTGCTCCTGAAAGAAATCTTCCAGGGGCGCCCGGTTCAGGAAAACGATCTGAAAGAAATGCTTGGCCATACCCCCATTGAGGTCTTGGGCGGTGTGATCGTGGGTTTGGTGAGTGCACTTTTCCTTTGGCTGATGCTGCCAAAATAACCACTCAACCGGAATGTTGAAGTCTGGCTTTGCCTGCACATTCCTTCATAATCACTTGCTTTGCATCGGAAACTTTGTTGGAAGCTGGCTTCAGAACCCTCCCCAAGCCTGCACTTTTGCTCATCCTGCTGAACCGGATGTCAGTCACAGCCGGTATCCACATGGCGTGGTNNTTTTATCCTGGCATTTCCCTGATGTGATCCTCCTGGCACATTTGCGCATGTGATTGGCCAGGTTTCCAATGCGAACCCCACCCAAAGGGCGGATTTCGTTTCAGCTGCCAATCAGCCTCTGCTGCAGGGTTTTGTGGAGCCGCCCATGCGGAGTGCGTTCGATTTTGAATGCATCCTTTTATCCCTCACCCTCAATCCCTCTCCCATGGCTGCACCCTGGGAGAGGGAAGNNTGCTTTTGGCGTATGGTGAGAGTAAATAATGGGGAAAAATGGGGATTGACATCAACAAGTTTTATTGTTAATATATCTATGACGGTTATAACAATAACGGATATATTATGAAAACCACATCCAATCAGATATCAAAAATACCCATGACACCGGCCGTTTTTCAAATCCTGCTTGCTCTTTCCGAGCAGGAGATGCATGGGTACGGCATCATGAAAGCGGTTCACCAGAATTCGAATGGACAGGTGCACATGGGTCCCGGCACTCTTTACGGCTCGATCAAGCGCATGCTGGCGGATGGATTGATCGAAGAATCAGGTGAGCGTCCCGACCCTGGTTTGGACGATGAACGGAGGCGTTATTACCGTCTGACGGACTTGGGGCGTAAAGCAGTCAGCGCGGAAGCGGCCCGGATGGACATACTGGTGCGCAAAGCTCAAAGCCTGCATCTTATTCCAGGCACGGGGAGAGGATCCTGATGAGCACTACGCTGGGTTCCAGACAATTGAACAGAGCCATCACCCTGGCACGATGGCTGATCCGCTGCCACCCTCGGGAATTTCGCCAGCAGTATGAGTCTGAGCTTGATCAGGTGTTGAGAACCCTGATGCGATTTGGCATGGATAGTGGCAAAGCCGGCGTGGCAAATTATCTTTGGCGCATTTGCATTCCAGATCTTTGTCTATCGATGATCCGGGAAAGGTTCAACGAATGGGAGGAAAACATGAAACGCAACTACGGAAGCTGGATTGGGGCAGGGTTGATTGTGCTTTGGATTCTTTATGTTGGACTGTCTCTTGCCAGAATTTTCCTTCATTTACCAATCAAAGACCCCGGAAACTGGCTGATTGGAGATACTCCAGCCAACTGGGCTTATAACAGCTTGAATTGGTTCACTATTTTCGGACCGATCATTGCATTGATCCTGCTTGCCGCACCTTACATCAAATTCAGCAAGGGGTCAGAAAATGGCGAAATGGCTGTGATTCGGCTTCGCAATGTGGCAGGGGCAAGTCGCGTATTGATCATTGTTACCGGTTTGATCTCGTTAATGATCCTGTTCATCGTCCTGATCGGCCGGATGTTGTAGAGGAATATCTGCAAATGAATTGCATCCAATTGGGATACAGATCGCACTGCCCCACCAGGTTCTTATACCCTGTCATCTGAATCAGAGGTTACCGCAGGATGCAGTCAATTTGGACAGAAATTCTGTTGATGACCCAACTGTGTCCCTTCTCTTGCCTCCACCTCTCGCCCACTCATATGTGTAGAGATTCGTCCCGGGTTTGGTTTCGTGAAATGGGAGAGAAATGAGCTGTCGTGCCGATTCAAAGCGGGGAATGGCAACTTGTGTGCGTTCGATTTTGAATGCATCCTTTCACCCTCAATCCCTCTCCCATGGCTGCACCCTGGGAGAGGGAAGCGCCGTGCTTTTGGCGCTGGGTGAGGGCAGAGACCGGCAAGAGCAGATTCCTCACTTCATATCAGACAACTTCATGCCGGGTAGTTTAAAATCCCAGGTCCTTCATGGCCTGGTCGGCATCCAACGGTTTTGAACGTGGCAGCAGTTCGTCCCAGAAGGTTTGATCGTAACGCCGCGAGCGCACCAGGATGGGCATGGGCACACCCCACCCCAGCAAAAGTACCTCCTCCTTCGGCTGCAAACGGGCCAGCATGCCGCGCAGGGCATCCCGTCCGGCAAGACCGGAAAGCACCGCCGCGATGTCATTCTCATCGCCCAACCATCCGGAGACACGTGTACCCAGCTGCGACATGACCTCGTCGTAAATCTGTGAGGGGCGCTGGTCAATGATCAGCAGGGTAACGTAGTACTTGCGCATTTCCCGCGCAATGGTGCTGAAGCTGGTCTGCGCCGCCATTTCACGATTGAGGAGTTTGTGCGCCTCTTCCACCGCGATCACCAGCGGACGGGGTTCTTTCGTACCTTTGCTGCGGTACTCGTTGGTGATCTTCTCCCAGGCTTCACGGATCTTGCGGGTGAGCAAATTGGACACCAACAGGTAGTCCAGGTCCTTTTCGTAATCCCCGAAGGAAA
>DNOU01000140.1:0-5046 GCA_003501835.1 Anaerolineaceae bacterium
GGGGGGTCTGTGATCAAAGCCCGCGCCAATGAGAGCCTCTGCAGCATACCCCGGGAATAACTGCGCACCCGCTTAATGCTGCCGGGGTCAAGCGCCACCTGCAGCAGCAGCCTCTCACAGGTCCGCCTGGAATTTTTCAGACCGGCAAGATCTGCAAAAAAGATCATGTTCTCCATGGCAGTCATGTCAGCATACAACATGGGTTGGTGCAGCATGACACCGATGTTTTTGCGAACTTCCCGGGGATCCCTGGCAATCGACGACCCTCCCACGAGGGCATCTCCNNCCTTGCAGCACCACCAGTTCCCCGGGCTGGACAGAGAGGTCCAATCCGCGAAGTACCGGCTTTCCCTGAAAGGTTTTGCCCAACTTCTCTGCCGAGATCATTTACGTTTTGTTTTGTTTCCTCATGGCTTCAAGTTTCTCTACCAGCTCCCACCGGGTGCGCGCATACGCCTCGGCTGAAAGATCGCCGTGCCTGTAGCGGTCATCCAATGCAATGATCGCATCCAGAATAGTATCTTCATTTTCCTGGTTTTCAGCAACCGGCTGCTGAAGCCGGGCTTTTTCACGCTGCCTGTTGGAACGGATGACCCAGAGCAATGCAAACGTCAGGCTGGCGACAAAGAAAAGAATGCCCAGCCAGACCCTCTGAATGTGATCGCGGGTGGTAAAAGTGAGCGAGTAGCTTCCTTCTGAACGAATACCGGACGCAACATAGACTGCCAGTGCTGTCGCCGGGTCATTTTTGATCAGGTTGAGTTGCATCCCGGAGCTGACGGTTTCAATTCCCGAAGCTTTGATCACCACCATGAGCGAATCCAGCGGAATGGGGGTATTCAGGTCGCAACGCCAGGTGCTGGTGAAAGGCAGGGAATACTGCACCATCACCTGGTGTCCGTTTCCCGGCATTACCGGCTCCCAATCACCAAAACCATCCTGCGTCAGGCGATAACGTCTGGAAGGGTTGCCGTCAGGGAAGGTGATGTTCACAGCTCCTTTCGGCAACATGTAATTCAACACTGGAACGTTGTCACCTGGAGCGACAATCACCAGGGAGGTTGGATTGGTTATGATGATATTTTCAGAGACATGCACCCAGCCGGGTGTGGAAAAATCATAGATCACCTTCATGCGTAAGGCACGCAGGAATTCAGTGTTGGTGGAACTGTTATACACCAGGATGGGAATGTTCACTTCCATCCCTGGCTGCAGCAGTCTACCGTCAATCAGCGCTGAAGTGAAAGCGATATCATTGAAGGTGGTGGATACCTGATATGAAAAAGCAGGGTTCCATGGTATTAGATCAAATCGGAACACACCTGACCGATCCAGAGGAATTTTGATCTGGCTGACAATGCCCTCCTCTTCATAAATGGTCAAACCGATAAAGGAATTCTGGGGGGGAATGCTGCCTGAAGCGTTGATCACGTGACCGCTGATGGATATGATTCCCAATGCCGGGTTGTCGGCAGTCTCATCCACCTGTGAGACCTGTCGGGCAGCTGTATTGGCAGGGAGTTCATCGCGACGGGTGCGAGCTGCCAAAGATAACGAACCATTTGCAGCGACTCTCAAAGACGCAAGGGGCATGCCGGAACTCCGCAGGAGGGTCATCATCGATGCGACCCCACCTGCATTGAGAGCTGTCCTGCCAGCCGCTGATGCTGCCGGCAAAATGGATGAATCCGCCCGGCTGCAGCCGGCGGTAATGATCAAGAGAAACAGAACCAGGAGCTTTTTCTTCAACACCACGTTCCTACAAGTGGAAATGGGTCGGCTCGCCGCAGGAAGGGCAGAACTGATCTGATTTTTGCACAGGCTTGCCGCATTTGGGACAGAATCCAGCAGTTTGTTCTGTACGGTTCATGCGCCGCGAATGGATCATCTCCTCGATCTCCCGGTTCGCGCCGCCCGTGTTGGCAGGATCTTCACCTTTCAGTTCATTCTGCTTCAACCACTGAATCGCCTGGTTTTCCATCAGGGAACGCTGCAGGGTGTAATCTGCCTCGCTGATCTTTCCAAGCTCAAAATCTGCAGTCAACTCACGGATGGCACGGATCATTCCCTGGTATTCCGCGTCGCCATGATCCAATGAAGTGTTCAACTGCTGACCTGGTTGGACCTTACCCAACCGGTAAAATGGCTGGGTGATGATGATCAACACCATCACGATGATTGCCAGAAGAAAGAAAAGTGAACCGACTTCCATTTTTTGCCCTTTACTCCAATGCTCCGTCAACGATTGAACGAATTTCGTCTACATTCTTAAATGGACCAATGGTCACCGATACCAGCTTTCCGCTTGCGTCAAAGACATAAGTCTCAGGCACGCCTGTAATTCCAAAAAGCTGTGAAATCCGCGTTCCCAGGTCAGCACCGGAGGGATAGGTCAACCCGAAATACTGCATGTACGCTTTCGCCTCCGGCTCGGTATCAGAATAATCCACGCCCAGGAAAAGCACCTTGCCGCCGGGTTCATAGGCGTTCCAGGCTGTCTGCAGTGCCGCAGCCTCGTCTGCACAGGTGGTGCACCAGGAAGCCCAAAAATTGATCAGCACCACCCTGCCCTTCAGTTCGGCAGGGGAATAGGATTGACCCTCAAAGGAGGTGAGCACAAATTCCGGCATGGCATCTCCCACTTTGATGGGTGCAGTTGAATTCCTCACCAGGCTCGCACCCATGACACCGAGAAACCCAACCAGCAGTAACACTGCAATGATACTGCCCCATACAGGTACATGCCTGGGTTTTGCATCATTCACCTCTGCCCGGGTTTGATCGTTTGTCATATGGAGTCATCCTTCCGGATATCCCTGGCAAGCTGCTCACGCCAGGGTTCAGAACCGTTCAGCGAAACCTCGGTGGAATCCTTCGTTTCGACCTGAGACCCGGTTTTTTTGCGAAGAACCAAAAAACCCGCCAGTGCCAATCCAAGCGCACCCACTGGCGCCACAGCATAGAGCAGCCAGTTGAGCCCTGTTTTCGGTGGTGTGCCGATGACCCTTGCGCCAAACTGCGTCACAAAGTAATCCTGAATCGCCTGGTCAGACCAGCCAGCCTCCAGTTTGCTGCGAATGGCAGCCCGCCAGTTGTCGCAGGCAAGGGTGGGGCACACATCCAGGGTTACATTTTGACACACCGGGCAGTAAAGCTGGCTGGCGATGCGGTTGATATCATCATCAGTCACAGCCTGCGGGGTTTGAGCCTGCACTCTGGCAGCCAACACCAGGAGTAGCATCCAACCTGCCAGTAGCCCAAAATGGGACCCCTGGTGGCTCCAAATTCCATGCCGGAATGCTCGCCGGATCATGAGCTTTCCACCTTTCTCCGGTCAGGGAGTCCAATGGCAAGCAGCGCCCCCAGCACCATCACCACAGCACCAATCCAAAACCAGTTGATCAGGGGGTTGTGATAAACATGAAAGGTGACAGCACTGGTCGTTGTCGGTTGCCAATCCACCAGTACCACGTAAAGATCCTCTGCCAGGGTGCTCATCCTGCCTGGTGCGGTGACGGATTGCCTGTACAAATCGAAATAATCGCTTCGCGGGTTGATCGTGGCCAGCAAACGTCCATCGCGCGAGATTTGCATCACCGCCTGGGTGACGGCGCGCCCATCCGTTGTCTGATACTGGAAGAGATCAGTAAAAGTGAGCTTGAAGCTGTCAAGCTGCAAGGCTTCACCTTTGGCCAGGGTTTGCTGCGTTTGTGTCTGGTAGAATTCCACACCCACCACACCAAGAGCGATCATCACCACACCGAGGTGAACCAGGTATCCGCCGTAGCGATGGTGATTACGCACAAACACCCTGCCCAGCGCGATGAAGAAGCCCTCTTTTTGAGCCTTCATCCGGTGCACAACGGCATTCCCGATATCAAAAAGAGTCACCAGGGCAGCCAGGGTGATCAGCCAAAGGGCAACGATGCCACCCCAATTGAGCCCGCTCAAGAATGCCGTCAACACGGGAACCACCAGGGAGATCGACACCGGCAGCCAGAGGCGCTTTCCCAGTTTTCCCGCCGAGGTACTCCCCCAGGCTGTGAGCGGTACCACTCCCATCAAGAGCAGCAGCCCCCCAAAAACCGGACCGGTGGTTTGTTTGTACCAGCTTGCACCCACGGTCATCTTCGTGCCGGTGAACACTTCAGAAACAAGGGGGAATAACACCCCTGCCAGGCAGATGAGAAAGAGCAGGATGAACAACAGGTTATTGAAGAGAAATGCAGATTCCTTCGAAAATAGAGATCCCATCTGCCCATCAGACACCAGCAATTTCCAGCGCCATAACAGCAAGGCGAGAGAGGCGATGAAAGTGAGAGAAATAAAGACGAAGAACATCGGTCCGATGTTGGATTGCGAAAAAGCATGGACTGAGTCCAGCACTCCAGAGCGGGTGAGGAATATGCCGAACACCACCATGCAGAATGTAAGTATGATGAGTACGAAATTCCAGCGCTTGAATAACTGCCGCTTGGATTGAACGATCAGCGAATGAATGAACGCAGTACCGGTAAGCCACGGAATCAACGCCGCCACTTCAACCGGATCCCACCCCCAGTATCCGCCCCATCCCAAAACATCATAGGCCCAGCGGCTGCCAAGTACCAGCCCGATGGTGAGAAAGGTCCATGCGCCCAGTGCCCAGGGTCGTGAAATTCGCAGCCAGTCGCTGTCATTCCTGCCCGTCACCAACGATGCCACGGCAAATGAAAATGGAATGACAAAACCAGCAAAGCCGGCGTATAACATGGGGGGATGAACGATCATTCCCGGGTGGCGCAGCAGGGGGTTAAGCCCCACGCCATTCGGAGGGTAAATCAGGAAAGTGCCCACAGGCTGGACCATTGACCGGAATACCTTGCCGTCCAGCGTAGCCCAGATACGCGAAAACGGGTTTTCCACAAAAGCAACGATCAAAAGGAAGAATGCCAGGGTGATCATCCCGGTCAGGATCACCCATGGCGTAAATTGCGTTTCTTTTTTCCATGCCTGGTTCACCCCCAGGGCAACCGCACCTGAAAGCATCCACGACCAGAAAAGCAG
>DNOU01000140.1:5054-6282 GCA_003501835.1 Anaerolineaceae bacterium
GAGTGGAAATGTGACCCAGGCTGCCAGGCGCGCTGAATCGATCAACGCAGGCGAATGCAGGCGCATTCCTGCCACCACTGCCCCAATGCTGTACAGGGTAACGATAAAGGTGATGATCAGAACGCCAATTCCCAGGTCAGCTGCCACAATTTTGTTTTTTCACCTGCAGGGAGGATGGTAGACTCATTCTGGACGATCTTCTTTCAAGGTGCTGCCTCGTACTTTGACGGGCATTTGAGCAGTAGATCATCTGCCAGAAAGGTGCCATCGGGCTGCATTTTTCCGGTGATGATCGCCTGCGCTTCATTTTTGAGAAGATCCGGCCTGGCACCATGATACCGAATGGTCAACGACGCGGCATTCGGGTCAATCACCGCCTGGTGGAGCACAGCTGCAATTCCGCCCATCTGCTCCACGGTCTTCATATCACCGGGTACATTGACCGCCACAAAGGTCAGATACCCGGTCTGCGGATTGACCTGGATGGAGTCACCGCGTACTGCCCCGGAAATTCGCACGTTCTGGTTCCACTTTTCTGGTGCGATGATCAACTCATTAATGGTCATATAGTACTGGGCATTGCCCCTGAGATTGCTGATTGCCAGAAGGAGCACAGCCACAGAGATCACAGCTCCGCCAATAATGAACTTGTTAACCCTGAAGCGGTGCTTCTTTTCGGGTAAAGAAGCGGGGGAAACCTCAGCCGACATGAATTGAACCTCCAAACGGGCTCATCGCCTTGTGCCAGTTAATTCTAAATCGCCTTATTTTCTCATAACAGGATTAAGCCAACCTGAGAAGTGAAGATCTGACCATGGTTCTTTTGTCACTATTTCTCACGCTCAAAAACAGTGCTGACCCCATTGACTGTCACGGTCAAGGTATCTTTTGTCGCCAGGTAAGTCAACCGCTGCTCCGGCACGGAACCGTCTTTGCTGCCTGCCAGTATCATCACATCGGGAACTTCCAGTGAGTAGTTGAGGGTAAATTGGGTGCTTTTCAGAGTGATCAGGATTTCCCCATTATTTTTGATTTCCAGCGTGACGCCGGAATTGGGTTCAATCCATTGACCATAAAGCGGGTCTCTACTCGCGCAGGCAGTCAGGACCGCAGCCATCAACGTCAGGGTCAACAACACTGCCAGTATTTTCTTAGGGTGGTGATTTTCCGGGTTCCCCATAAACCGAGTGTACTCAAACACGAAATTGCGGTCAAGCCTTCTGGCAGG
>DNOU01000110.1:0-2060 GCA_003501835.1 Anaerolineaceae bacterium
ACCTGCTCATCACCGGGTAAGCCCCTTTGAAGAAATCTGCATTCCCATCATCAAATGTGATGATCACCGGCTTCTCGGGAAGTACTCCTCCATTGCAGATCACCTCTGCCAGCCGAGCTTCCGTGATCGCCTGGTAGCCGTGGTCTACCAGCCATTGCATCTGCCCTGCAAATTGCGTTGGGGTGACATAATATCGTCGATCCGAACCATGCGCAGCGATATGATGGTAAAGCAGGATTGGGACCAGCACTTCTTGGGCAGGATGTGCTTCCACCAGCGATATGAGCACCGAATCATCCTGGTATTCCACCGCAGCCTTGGTTGCCGAAGAGGATGATGCTGGAAGCGAACCGGGGGTTGAGGTGAAGGATGGAAATGGAGTGGGAGTTTGCTTGGGAAGGGGCGTGGCAGTATTCACTACCGTGCATGAACTGAACAGGCAAATGACTGCCGGTATGACTAACCTGGTTCCAACCTGCCGGGCAATGGATAAAACGTGCCGGGCGAACGTCATTATTTACGACCGGCCGCTGTCAGTGGATGTATTCCGAAAAAACATGATTCTCCTCCACCCGTTCGAGCTTTCCCTTTTTTCAAAATGAAATGAGAAAACACTGCAAAAAGGATTTCTGGATGTGCTTGATTACACAGGATACAAAGAGACGTGCCTGCTTAAAATCAAAAACGGGATTGCTCCCGTCTTGAAGTGATTAATCCGGTCTCGAGGGACGCTGCAACTTGGATTTGATATTTTCCTTCTTGTGCACTTTGAGGCCTGCAGTCAGATTCTTGCCGGCATTGGGGCTCAGCAGCAGGGTCAGCCGGGTCAGGGCATTTTCATCATATTCACAGCGACCGCAAATATCGCAAACCCAGGCGGGAAAATCCGGCACAGTGATCAGCTCATCCCCCAGCCAGGTGTAATAGGCAATGTACTCGCGGTGCATATGCCCGGCCTGGCATTCGCTGCAGGGAATGACATTGTTGGTCGAAGAAGAGTTTTGTTCAGACATTCAAGACACCACCAAATCTACTCAATTTCGATAAGATTACCACACTTTGGTCCATCTGGCGGTTGGTAATTCGTATGATACACGAAACATACCCCACATGCAATGCTTTTTGCAAGATCGTAAACCATTCACCTATTGTGATCCGGCATTTACCTGGGTGGGATGGGCGATGACCTTAATGTTGTCCACCGGCCAGTACACAACTAGCGCTTTTCCGATCACATCCTTCATCGGAACAAATCCCCAAATATGCGAATCTTCCGAGTTGTTACGGTTATCACCCAGCACAAAGATCGAATCCGGGGGGACCGTCCATTGACCGGAATATTCCGGCGGTGCCGAGATATAGGGTTCGGTTAAAGCCGCGCCATTGACGTAAATCTTCCCGTTTTGTGCGACAACCGTATCACCGGGGGTGCCAATGATGCGTTTAATATAATCCACCGATAAATTTTGCGGGTTGTGAAAAATCACAATTTCGCCCACCCTGGGTTGTCCACCCCAGCGATATGCCACACGGTTCACAAGCACAAAATTGCCCGGATAGAGTGTGGGTTCCATGCTGATATTTTCCACGATCACCCGCGCAAGGACTGCGTCCACGGCAAAATAAAGGATTGCCGCCAACGCCAGCGTCTGCAACAGTTCGAGGAACGGTCTCAACAGGCTGCGATTGGATTCCTGTCGCGGGGGTTGTTGAAGGTTGGGATTGGCATCCTCCAGTGTGGGACGTTCGGGTACGTTGAAATCTGTCATGGGATTACGGCTCCATTAATCATGGCGTGATTTTAACACGATCCTGATCGGAGTGCCGGTGAAGGGAAATTCCTTGCGGATCTGGTTTTCCATAAAGCGAATATATGAGAAATGCGCCAGTTTGGGATTGTTGGCATAAATCATGAAGGTGGGCGGATCAGTTCTCACCTGGGTGCCGTAATAGAACTTGACCGGATTTCCGGTACGCGAGGTGGGAGCATGCAGCTCCTGGGCGTTCTGGATGATGCGGTTCAGTGCTCCGGTGGTCACCCGCGCCAGGCGTTCCTCCTG
>DNOU01000110.1:2111-2527 GCA_003501835.1 Anaerolineaceae bacterium
GCGTCCCATTTGTTCACCAGGATGACCGTGCTTTTCCAGGCGTCTTTGACATATCCGGCGATATGGGCGTCCTGGGCGGTGATGCCAGTGGTGGCGTCAATCATCAAGAGAGCCACATCGCAGCGTTCGATTGACCGCATGGTTCTGACCACCGAGTATTTTTCCACACCGGGGTCAATCTTCCCACGCCGGCGAATGCCCGCGGTATCGATCAGGCGTACCGGAATCCCCTGGAAATCAATGGCGGTATCGACGGCATCGCGAGTGGTGCCTGGAATGGGACTGACGATTGCCCGCTCTTCTCCAGCCAACCGGTTGAGTAAACTGGATTTTCCGGCATTGGGTTTACCCACAATGGCGATTTTGACCGAATCATCCTCCGGCTCCTCTTCCAGTTTGGGAAATGACGCCACCAG
>DNOU01000110.1:2557-6866 GCA_003501835.1 Anaerolineaceae bacterium
GACTTGTTCACCACCAGGAAAATGGGAGGAACAGCTTTCCCCTCCACGATCTTTTGATTCTTGCGCAAGATCTGCGCCACCTCCGAATCGGCAGGGGTCACACCGCTGATGGCATCCGTAAGAAAAAGGACCACATCCGCTTCCTGCACTGCCATCAGCGCCTGGGCACGGATCTCTTTTATGAAATCGGCAGACCCGACAGAAAGGGGTAGCTTGCTGCTGCTGGCGGTGGGATCAATGCCGCCGGTATCGATCACATCAAATGCAATCCCATTCCACTCTGCTTCACATGAAAGCCGGTCGCGGGTTGTGCCCGGAATTTCATCCACGATTGCCATCATTTCACCGGTCAAACGGTTAAATAATGTGCTCTTTCCCACATTGGGTCTTCCCACCAACGCCACCACGGGTTTGATCATCATCCTGCGTGCCTCACTTCCCCCATTTTACCCTGAAAACCGCACAAAACAGCCAGCGTTACGCTGGCTGCTGATTGAGGTGAGGATCTTTACGGGGGTGGTGTGGTGCCTTTCGGGTAGATCACCACTTCAAACGAGGTGGGAAGGAGATTGTCTATACGCAACTCGGGAACGTTCAGGGTAAATCCTGAAGTAATGGTGTATTTTCCCGGCAGCTTGCCTGTCAGATCTATCAGCACCCGCAGGTCGCTCACTTTGATTGATTCCAGTGTTCCAAGTGGTCCGCCGATGATCACGTCGGTGGCGTTTGGAGTGATTTGAGCCAAAAGATTGGCCGCCAACCCGGCAGGTTCAACGATCACATTGGTGAGCGCCAGGCTGCTTTCAATTGCAGCCACCCCCACCTGTAACCTCACCTGCTGATCCCCCACCAGCTCAACACCTGCTGGCAGTTTGAGTTCCACCTGGGTTTCCACATCATCCTTCAATCCTGTCAGGTCAAACGGCAGGGTCTCAATATATTCCGGAAGGCTTTCCACCAGTGCCGGGTTTGAGGAAAACACTGTCACGGTGGGGGGAAAGACGAAGATATTGGTCAAACGGTATCCGCTGGCGATCTGCCCAACGGTCACCACTTTGACCACCAGGTTGCGGTAGCCTCCGCGCTGAGCGATGTTCTGCGTGACGGTCACCTTTTCAGGATTGATGGAAAGGCCATTGACCACCACACCGTTCTCATCCACAGCCACGAGAGGCAGAGAACGCACAATGCTTTCTTTCACGCCGCTGATGTCATTGACCACCTTCACCGTGCTGACGCGATCCACAAGCGAAGCCGGTCCGCTGATGGTCGCGCTGGTCATTGAAACTGTCGGTAGATCTGCCTGGAAGCCGATCGCCAGCTCACCCCTCACTTCAACATGAATATCCATTGAGCGGGTTTTGAGTTGTTCGAGTGAAATATTCACCGACCTTGGATTCTGAGCGGTGATTTCCACCGGTCGGATTCCGATTTGGATCTGAATGGGCACCACATGGGGTCCCACAGAAAGCCCCGAAAGATCCACTATGGCACGGACAGGCGCCTTCTCGTTGAGCAGGCTGTTCCAGGTGGAGTTGGGAGCCCGTAAAGTAACCGAGATGGTTTGAGGAAGATCACTGGTGATCATCAGGTTGGGTGCCTGTCCAATCACTTCAATGGTCACCGGGTTGGGATAGACTTTTTCCACCGATGGGTCAATGGAGTTGACCGCCAAAGCCCAAACCATCACTGCCAGCAGGAAGGAGAGCAGCAGCGTGGGAAGGTTGCGGGTGATCCTTCGCAGTCGTTCCACGTTATTCCTCCTGCTTTCGCGGTTTAAAAATGCCTTCAACAATGGACTTTAGGTTCAAGGCAGACCGCCTGGTTTCTGCAGGACGGTAGAACGCCAGCAGGATATTTTCGAGCCGTTCGCTGTCAAGGCGCCGGATCATACGTCCGTTGTGGGCAATCGAGATCGAGCCGGTTTGCTCGGAAACCACCACGGTGATGGCATCCGTGGATTCAGAGGTTCCAAGAGCGGCACGGTGCCGCAGGCCCATTTGCCTCTCCGGGCTGCGGTTGAGTACGCCGCTCGCTGAGAGGGGCATCACGCAAGCGGCTGCAACAACCATGTTTTGATCGATGATCACCGCACCATCGTGCAAAGGCGTGTTCGGATAGAAGATCTGCAGCAGCAATTCAGGAGTCACCTTGGCGTTGAGACGCACCCCGGTGCGGATAAACTCTCCCAGGTTGTCAGAGCGTTGCAGTACGATCAGTGCGCCATGCTCGCGGGCTGAAAGCCTGGCTGAAGCAGTGACCACAGCACGGATCGTCTTGTGCATTTCTTCAATCTGAGCCGTTGAGGGACGCCTGGCAAGAGGATTCGAACCTGCCCTACCGAGCCTTTCCAATCCCCGCCGAATCTCCGGAGCAAAAACCACCGGGATGGCAAAAAGAAGTGTTGGAAGAATTGTACTGACCAACCAGGAGAACGCGGGAAGATCGAAAACACTGGTGAAGATCGCCAAAACAACGATCAGAAAAATGACCCCCCGCAGCAAGGCCATTGCCTGGGTATCACGCACAAGCACCAAAATCCCGTAAAAGATCGCTGTAACCAGGAATAGATCCAGAACGCTCAACCAGTTGAGGCGTTGGAAAAGGTATGCGATCTCGCTCAGGATATCAGTCACAGATGTTTTTCTTTCCTAGCACATGAAACACACTTAAATCGGCCGTAAGACACGGTCCTTTCGCAATTGCTTGAAATACAGGGTGCAGTCTGGCATCATCGATTCCTCCGCTGCCTCCTGCCATGCGAGTACTCCCAGCATGTCGGGTGTCCTGGGTTCGTATCCCATGCTTTTCCACAGCGCATCATGTTTTGCCAGGTGCGGTGGAACAAAGATCAGGGAGGCTTCGCATTGTAAATCGTTGGATGCCCGCTCCATTTCACGAATCATAATGGGCAGATACTGGGCGGGTGAAAGCAGGGGGTCAAGAGTGATGTCCGTGGTGCGTGCCACCAAGTTTTCCACCTGCCAGCTGATGATCCCCATGGTGTTTTGTTCGATGCACAGCAGCAAGAAAGCCTTTTCTCCCAATAGAGCCATTACGTCATTGCGGCTGAGCTGCGGCTGCCCTTTATGAGCATTATTGAGCACCTGCACAATTTCGTCCACCTGTCTGGGTCCAGCCCTGCGAACCGTCACCTCGCCAAGGGGCAGCCTTACAGGTTGTGCCGTCGGAATGAATTTTGCTTCGCCTGCAGGTACGGTTCGCAGCCACGCCTGGGTGACCTGCTTCCACGTCTCTTCAAATGACGTGTCGTTCTTAATGACTACATTTGCCGCGCTCATATGAATTTCCTGGGGCACCTGGCTGACGATCCGCAGGCGGGCATCCCCTTCACTCATTTTGCGCTGCTCCACCAATCTTCTGAGCTGGACTTCGGGAGGAGCAACCACCACCCACAAGGAGTCGCAATCATTGCTGATGCGAGCTTCAATCAGTTTGATGGCTTCGATCACGATCACCTTTTGGGTGGCGCGTTTGATTAGAATATCCAAAGCCTGACTCACCAGGGGGTGGATGATGGCTTCCTGTCTTGCCAGCGCATCCTGATCTGCGAAAACCAACCGACCCAGTTTTGCACGGTCGATCTGGCCGTCTGGTTGAAGGATGAATTTGCCAAACGTCTCGACTACTTCCTTGTACCCGGGTGCATCCGGCGCCATGGCGCGGTGGGCAAGGGCATCAGCGTCAATCCCGTAAGCGCCCAGGTGTTCGAGCATTCGCCGGACAACACTTTTTCCGGTGCCAATGCTACCGGTGAGACCGATGATGTATTTGTCAGCCCATTTTTTCAATGAAATGCCTCATTCGCCGCGCAGGATTGGAATGGGGAAAGCTCATAGTTTATTTTAGCCGTGCGAAGTATGAATGTCAAACAACTTTACAGAATTTCAAAGGAGATTGGGATATAATTTTTAACACTTGGAGGAGGTCATATGTTTGATACTCCACACCGCAGATTCAATCCCCTCACAAGAGAGTGGGTGCTGGTTTCGCCCCAAAGGGCTACCCGTCCGTGGCTTGGACAGGTGGAAAGGGTACCCCGGAATCAATTGCCACAGTACGATCCCTCCTGTTACCTGTGCCCCGGTAATGAACGTGCCGGAGGAGTGAAAAATCCAAATTATTCAGGTACCTTTGTCTTCGACAATGATTTCCCGGCTCTCCTGCCCCTGGAAAGCCCAATGGGTCAACCTGTCCATCAGCACGAACTCTTACAGGCGGAACCTGAACAGGGCATTTGCAGGGTGATCTGCTTTTCGCAGCGCCACGATCTGACCATACCGCAGCT
>DNOU01000110.1:6876-10236 GCA_003501835.1 Anaerolineaceae bacterium
TGCTCCAACCCGCATCCACACAGTCAGCTCTGGGCCACCCGCCACGTCCCCAATGAGCCGGCCAGAGAGCTGGATTCCCAGCACGAGTATTTCGTGGCGCACCATACGACCCTTCTGGGAGATTACCTGGCCGAAGAATTGAACTCAGGCACACGGGTGATCGCAGCGAATGCTGATTTCATCACCCTGGTGCCTTTTTGGGCAGTTTGGCCATTTGAGGTGATGATCCTTGCCCGCCGCCCCATTGCCCGGCTGGCAGAACTCACCGCAGGTGAACAATCCTCACTGGCATCGCTTTACCGGGATATCACACAACGTTATGATCGCCTGTTTGGAGTCTCCTTCCCCTACTCCATGGG
Organism: Anaerolineaceae bacterium; assembly: GCA_003501835.1. Classification (GTDB taxonomy): domain Bacteria; phylum Chloroflexota; class Anaerolineae; order Anaerolineales; family Anaerolineaceae; genus UBA6107. The sequence continues at coordinate 7,236 of DNOU01000110.1, forward strand.
ATTCCACCAGGCGCCGGCGGATGGCAAAACCCACCCTGAGTGGGTGCTGCATGCCCATTTCTATCCACCCCTGTTGCGTTCCGCCACAGTGAAGAAATTCATGGTGGGATATGAAATGCTCGCCATGCCGCAGCGAGATTCGACACCAGAAGCAGCAGCCCAACGGCTGCATGATCTCGGAGGATCAATACATGGAATTACTTAAACTCTACCCCGCCATTGAACCCTACCACACCGGTCAACTCAAGGTTTCTGAACTTCATCACTTGTATTATGAGGAATGCGGCAATCCCCAGGGGGCACCCATCCTCTTCCTCCATGGCGGACCGGGAGTGGGACTGCGAGAAGTCTACCGGCAATATTTTGATCCGTCATTTTACCGGATCATTTTGTTTGCTCAACGTGGTGCTGCTCAAAGCACCCCGGCGGGAGAGTTGCGGGAAAATGACACCTGGAACCTGGTGGACGATATCGAAAAATTCCGTCTGCACCTGGGCATCGACCGCTGGGTGGTCTTTGGCGGAAGCTGGGGCAGCACCCTGGGTTTGACCTACGCCATCCACCATCCAGATCGCGTGATGGGGCTGATCCTGAGGGGCGTCTTTCTCGGCCGCCAAAGTGAAGTGAATTGGATGTACAAGGCGGGTGGTGCGGAACAATTCTTCCCGAATGCCTGGCAGCGATTCATCACACCCGTTCCTGAGAGTGAACGGTCTGATCTTGTGACCGCTTTCTCCAGGCTTTTGAACTCGGAAGATCTTGAAGTCCGTCAGCGTGCCGCCTTCACCTGGTCATCCTGGGAGGATGCGCTGGTACTGGTGAATGATCAACCGATCCCGCCCACCACTGCTTTGTATGCCATGAGCATCGCACGCATCGAGTGTCATTACATGCTTCATCATCTTTTCCTGCCTGAGGAAAATTACATTCTCAATCATATTCAAAATCTCAAAGGGATTCCCTGCCGCATCGTGCAGGGTCAGCTTGATTTTTGCTGCCCGCCAATCTCAGCGGTGGAATTGGCCAGAGCCTATCCTGAGGCGGAACTGAACTTGCTGAAGGACGGTACGCACTGGTCGCGGCACCCCGCCATTGCCAGCGGGTTGGTTCAGGCGACAGACGATTTCCGTTCGCTATATTAATCCCCCGAGAACTGGCGTTTGTACAATTCAGCGTAAACTCCCCCGCGCTGGATCAGTTCATCATGCCTGCCCTGCTCAGTGATCCTGCCTTCTTCGATCACGCAGATCAGATCTGCATTGCGGATCGTACTCAAACGGTGGGCGATCACCACCGCGGTTCTGCCATGAAGCAACCTCCCCAGGGCTTCCTGGATCAGGCTTTCCGTCAGGCTGTCCACATTGGAAGTGGCTTCATCCAGGATGAGGATGCGCGGGTCGGTCAGCAGCGCCCTGGCGATGCAAACCAGCTGACGTTGCCCTACTGAAAGATTGACTGCTCCTTCCAGGACGTGCGTATTGTATCCATCCGGCTTGGAAATGATGAATTCGTGGGCATTGGCTTCACGCGCTGCCTGTTCCACCTCCTCATCCGTTGCATCCGGTTTTCCGAAGCGGATGTTTTCAGCAATCGTGCCTGAGAAAAGGAATGAGTTCTGCGGTACCAATCCCAACTGGCGGCGCAGCGATTGTTGGGTAACCGTACGGATATCAATCCCGTCGATCAAGACTCTGCCAGAGGTCACTTCATAAAAACGGGAAATCAGGTTGCTGATCGAAGTCTTGCCCGCCCCGGTGGGTCCCACCAGCGCTACCGTCTGACCCGGCTGGATCAACAGGTTGATTCCGTGCAGCACCTCGGGCAGTTCAGGACGGTATCTGAATGAAACATCCTCAAAGCGGATCTCTCCACGGATCGGAGGCATGTTTAGCGCGCCGGGTGCATCTTCGACGTCCGGCTGGGTATCCATGAGCTTGAACACCTGTTCACCCCCCGCCATGGCTGATTGCATGGAAGTGTACATGCGGCTGAGTTCCTGGATGGGTGAAAAAAAGCGCGTCACATAGGAAAGAAAAGCGATCAGTACCCCCACGGTAACCGTTCCACCGCCGACAAACCGTCCGCCAAACCAGAGCACGATGCAGGTGGCGAGAACCCCCAGAAATTCCACAGCTGGCAGGAAAATGAAAGAAAGCGTCATGGCGTTGATGTTCGCCTCGCGGTTTGCCTGGTTAAATTGGTCAAAACGCACCTGCGAAGTATCTTCCTGCCCAAACGCCTGGATCACACGAACTCCAGAAATATCCTCAGCCAGGTCTCCCACTACTTTCGCCACAGATGAACGGGTTTCACGGTAAGCACCCCGCGCCCGCCGCGAGAACCAGGCAGTCGCCAGGATCATCAGCGGAAGGACTGTGAAGGTGAGCAGCGCCAGCCGGACATTCATTAACAACATCGTGACAATGATGCCGATGAGGATAAAGATATCGCCCAGGAGCGTGATCAACCCCTGCGAGATCAGATCGTTGATGGTGGCCACATCGTTCATCACCCGCGATACCGTAACCCCGACAATATGCGTATCGTGATAACCGATGGAGAGTTTTTGCAAATGGTGAAAAAGCTCATTCCGCATATTGGCAAGGGCGTGCTGCCCCACCCACGAAAGCAAATATTGCTGCACGGCTGTGGTAACGTACAGACCCGCAAAGGCTCCTGCGGTGTAAAGCGAAATCCGCCCCAGCCCGTTCAGATCTCCGGCCGCGATGTAGGTATCCACTGCTATTTTCAACAGGTAAGGTACGAGCAGGGTCAGGGCTGAGGCTGCGAGCATGGAAATCAACGCGATTCCCATTTGCAGCTTGTACGGCTTAAGGAAAGCCAACATTCTTCCCACGATCTTCCGGTCAAAGACTTTGCCGCGGCTTTCATCACCCGAGGAGAAATTCTCCAGAACGCCGCGCGGTCCCATACCTGATGAGGTAACCCCAATCCCGAATCCCATGTCTAGCCTGATCCTCCAGGGAGGGAATCGGCCTGT
>DNOU01000110.1:10371-14356 GCA_003501835.1 Anaerolineaceae bacterium
TCCAGTGCCAGTTGGATCAAATGCTCGGTTTCGCTGTCGACGCTTGAAGTGGCGTCATCCAGGATCAGGATGCGCGGATCCATGAGCAACGCCCGGGCGATGGCAATGCGTTGCTTTTGACCTCCTGAAAGCGTCACCCCCTTTTCACCCACCAGGGTGTCATAACCGTGCACCATTTCCTGAATGAAATCGTGCGCCTGGGCTGCCCGGGCTGCCGATTCCACCTCTTCCCGGGTAGCGGAAGGTTTTCCAAAGCGGATATTGTCAAATACTGTACCGGTAAAGAGTGTGGTCTCCTGCAGCACCATGCCGATCTGGCTGCGCAGTGAATTGATCTTGATTTCCCGCAGGTCTACACCATCGATGCAGATACAGCCCGCGGTGGGATCATAAAAACGTGGAATGAGATTCACAATGGTGGATTTTCCGGATCCGGTCAAGCCCAGCAGCGCCACCACCTGGTCGGGCTCTGCTTCAAAGGTGATGCCTTTGAGAATTTCTGCCTTGCGTCCGTACCCGAAGGATACCTGGTCAAACCTGACCCGACCAGCGGTAAAGGTCACATCCCGGCTGGTGGGATTGTCATGCACCTCCGGGATTGCATCCAGTATCTGAAAAATTCGCTCGGCTGAAGCTCCTGCCATGTTGATCGCCGGCAATACCATGCCGAGTTGCCGCACTGGAACCAGCAGCTGCCCCATGTATGTGGTAAAGGCGACCATTTCTCCCAGGGTCATCTGCCCCCTGATCACCATTGATCCGCCAAACCACAGGATGACCACGCTGCCAATATTCGCCACAAGGTTGAGCAGCGGCATATTTTGAGATTGAATTCGGGTGGCAAGCGCTGAAAGTGAGAACCACTTCTGATTTTCGGCTTCAAAGCGGCTGATTTCGGCATCCTCCTGGGCAAAGGTCTTCACCACCTGAACCCCGCGGAGATTCTGTTCCAGCCGGGTGGTCAGCACGGAAAGTTGCTTTTGAATTTGAGAGGAAAGCGGGCGGAAGCGTTTGCCAAAGCGTATGGATTGATACACAAGAAAAGGCAGTGAAGCGATTGCGAGAAGTCCCAGGCGCCAGTTCAGTGCAATCATCACCGCCGCAGTGACGAGCATGAGCACCGCAGCTTCAACCACCCGGAAGGTTGCCCGACCCGTAAGAAAGCGGATGCGCTCCACATCCTGGATGGTCCTGGAAAGCAGGTCTCCCGCTTCTGCCTGGTCGTGAAAAGAAAAGGAAAGCAGGGTGATCTTTCGCTGCAGCTCACTGCGCAGGTCGTACGCCACATTTTGTGAGGCGATCTCCGTCCAGCGTCCCTGAAAGTAGGTGAAAACTCCTTTGATGACCACCAGACCAAGCAAGCCGCCCACCGCCAGGCTGAGCATTTTCACATCTTGAGTGACAATGGTATGGTCGATGATCCAGGAGATGATCAGGGGACTGATCATGTTGATGGCATCGATCAACAGCATCATGCCGTAAGCACCGGCAGTCATCTTCCAGTGCGGTCGAAGGTAGCCAAAGGCGCGGATAAGAGCCCCGTTTTGTTTGGGGTGATTGGATGTGGCGACTGTGGTTGCGGTCATTTCAATTCTTTGATCCTGAGGGTCGAATCCAATTTTGCCTCATAGTTGCATTTTAAGCAAATTCATTCACCATTTGCCTCAAATGAAAGCTAAAATGGACCACATCGGGATATTACCAAAAGTCCGTTAATAGATCCGAAAATTCTGCACCGCAGGTCGTCCGATTGAACGCCCACCCCTTAGTGACCACATTGAAGAATCTCAAAGGCAATGCACGGGCGATCGTTCTCACAGAGCCGGTCTTTGGCATTCCCTACAACCTGTTCATCCCTTACGCTTCAGTTTATATGCTTGCTCTGGGCATGACAGATGTTCAGATCGGTTCGATTACGAGCATCGGGTTGATCTTCCAGGTGCTTTTTGCCATGGTTGGTGGCGTGATCACTGACAAACTCGGACGCAAACGCACCACCTTTATCTTCGATTTCATCTCCTGGACCATTCCGTGCATCATCTGGGCGACTGCCCAGGATTACCGCTATTTTTTGGCTGCCATAATCCTCAACAGTGCGTTTCGCATCCCGTCGATCTCTTGGGCGTGCTTGCTGGTTGAAGATACGCCGTCCGATTGGCTGGTGCACATCTTTTCCTGGATCTACATAGCAGGCTTGATCTCAGCCTTTTTTGCGCCCATCGCCGGAATCTTCATCCACCAGTACGGTTTGATCCCCTCAGTCAGGGGATTGTACGCCTTTGCAGCATTGATGCTAACCGCCAAATTCATCCTGCTGAACGCCAACGTGTCTGAAACCACTCGCGGCAGACAGCGAATGCTCGAGACCAGGACACAGCCGCTTTTGGCGGCTTTCAAAGAATTTCCCGAAGTCATGTCCCTGATCCTGCACACGCCGGCGACGCTGCGGGTGCTTGGCTTGATGGTCATCCTGAACATTGTGAATATGGTGGACGGCACTTTCTGGTCGATCCTGGTCACGCAGCACCTTAAAATCCCCAACCAAAACCTGGCGGTGTTTGCATTCGTCCGTTCAATTGTCCTGCTGGTGCTTTATTTCACACTAGTGCCGCGCATCAGCGCGTTTCACTTCCGCAGACCCTTTTTGATGGGACTGGGTGCATTTTGGGCAAGCCAGATTCTGTTGATCACCATGCCGGCAGCCAATTACCCTCTGCTGATACTCAGCCTCGTGCTTGAGGCGGTTGCCCTGGCTTCCATCACCCCGCTGCTCGATTCGATCACCGCTTTATCCATCAACCCGGATGAACGCGCGCGTATCATGTCGCTGCTTTCGGTGGTGGTCATCCTGTTCACCGCCCCCTTTGGCTGGATTGCCGGGCAGCTTTCCGAGATCAACCGCATCCTGCCGTTTGCGCTTAACCTGGTTTTGTTTGTGATCGGCGCAGTCTTGATTGCTCTCACCACCCGGCGGGATGAACAGGCAGAATTCAAGGTCTGAGATGGCCGAGTCAAACCAGCCGTCGAAGTTCCGCAATCAAATGCGCAATTTGGTCCTGCATATGAGTGGAAAAAACTGCAATCCGCAGCGCTCCGCCCGCAGGGGTGCTGGGGTACTGCTGCACATATTCCACCGCGATCCCGGCTTCGAACAATCCATCTCTTACGGCAGGCAGGGTCAATCCCGGTTGGGACGGGATGCAGATGATCGGAGCTGGCGAATTCACCACCGCCAATCCCATCTCCGATAATCCCGACCGCACCTCTGCTGTATTCTCCATCAGCTTTTGTCGCAATAGTGGTTCTTCACGGGCAAGTTGTAGCGCCCTGCCGGCTGCGGCAGCCACGACCAATGGAATGGCAGTTGAACCAGCGGAGATGCGTGAATCCTTCTCCAGCGCTTCCACCCAGCCCCGGCTGCCATGGATCAAGCCTCCGCCGGCACCAAATGCCTTACTCAAGGTAAAGCAACAACGGACGGCATCGTCACTGATCCCCAGGAATTCAGCCGTACCCCTGCCGCAGGGTCCGAGTACCCCTCCTGCGTGGGCATCATCCACGTATATCACACCACCACGGCTCTTGACGAGGGGGAGGTAGGCATTCAGCGGAGCAATCTCGCCGGAGATCGGAAACAGACCATCAGTAAGAACCAGCGGACGCTCACCTGAGTTAAGCTGATATTTCAATTGCTTTTCAAGGTCGTCTGAGTCTAGATGATGAAAGGCAAAGATGGGTTTGTTGGTAGCCTGGGCAGCATCCCATAGGGAGAAATGGGCATCGTTGTCAATGAAGATCACATCATAGAGCGTGGAGGTCGATTGGGTAAGGAAGGCTGCGCCCAGGTAACCGGAGGCAAAGGTGCTGACCTTTTCGCTGCCAAAGAACGCGGCTGCCTGGTTTTCCAGTTCATCATAAACGGGATGTTCCCCCAATCCTCCGCGAGGGATAGTACTGGAAACGCCGTACCTGGAAAGGCATTGAG
>DNOU01000195.1 GCA_003501835.1 Anaerolineaceae bacterium
TGCGGCTGTAGAATGTTCCCACCATGATCAGGATCGCCAGGAACGGCAGCACCATGTTCACTTCAGTGATGCGCTGGATCAGCCCGTCCACAAACCCACCATACCAGGCGCCAACTGCCGAAATGATCATGGTCAGGATTGAGGTCGTCATGGCAGCCAGCAAACCAAATATCAGCGCAATGGGAGCTCCCCACAGCAGGGGAACAGTCAAATCACGGCGTTGAGAATCAGTGCCTGCCAGGCCATACACGTTTCCGTGGAAGACAAACTCGGCATTGACATCCGAACCTTTTTCAAATGTCACTGCGTTGATCAAAAGCTGGTACTGACCTTTAAGGGGTACCTGCGGTGTCGAACCCGGAACAGAGAACAACGCTGGAATCACCTCATTACTCTTCAGTCGTTTCAGAAGCTTTTCATCCTGCGAGAAGCGGTAGGTCTGCTTCTGGTTGACACCAAAATCCGAGATCCGCACTTTGCGTTGGTCTGGAGTGATCAGGTAAACTGAAACGAATGGCTGTTTGCTTTTGTAGGTCGTGTTGAAATACAACAACAGGTCCTGTGGAAAATCGTCATACTGAAAATCAAAGGTGTAGGAAAAATCGATTGCCGTAGTGTCCTGCCCGCCCGGGGTCACCGTTTTCATTAACGATCCTTCGGTATCGCCGGACTTTACAGCAAAGGATACGGGTTGTTTTTTGTCGCTGAAGAAATTGAACCATGCCGGTGGAGCGGTTTTGGGGTTCATGTACCAGACATCTTCACCACCCCGCCAAAGCCGAATGGCTTCACCATAGGGGATCTTGATCAAAGCATAAACTGCCAGGAGAATCAATAGCATGATCATAATTACGCCAGCCATGGCTGTCGGATAATGGCGAATATCGCGGAGGATATCTCTGAATCGGTTCATAAGCATTACCCTCCCACTTTGACCCGTGGGTCAACAATTGCGTAAATAAAATCGAGAAGAAAAACGGTCAACGCCAGCAAATACGCGTAAATGATGGTCGATCCTACAATCACAGGTGTATCGTACAGCCCAATTGCCCGGTAGATTGTACGGCCCAACCCGGGCCACAGGAAAACCGTCTCGGTGAGTGTAGCCCCCGTCCACAGTGAAATCACCAGCAAGGCAAAATTGGTAATGATCGTGGGCAGGGTAGGGCGCAGGATGTAGCGGCGCTCAATATCGCGCGAGGCCAGGCCCTTGGCCTTGGCCATGTCCACGTAATCTTCACTGGAATAAATGAGAAAGAACGTACGCCAGTTGTAAATGCTCAGGAAGAGAGAGCTGATGATCAGCGAAGCCCCGGGAAGAACCATATGTCGCAACAGACTGATAAAGTAGTCCCAGGTATTGGACGGAGGTGGAGAATCCACCATGCCACTAAAAGGCAGGATCTTAAGTACCGCGGCAAAGATCAGGATGAAAAAGATACCGTAGAACCACGGGGGAACTGAAGAAGTCGGTGAAAGGGTAATGACCACCTTGTCCCAAAAACTGCCGTATTTTCGGGAAAGAACAAGTGCAATGAATACGCTGAAGAAAAACAGGAAGAGCTCTGATGTGCCCATTAATAATAATGTGGCCGGCAGGCGTTCGAGAATGATCAACCGCACCGAACGCGAGCCACTATCGGCAGTCATGTGTTGTGCGCTACCCAGATTGAGCTGCAGGGCATTGACAAGAAAACGAACCGAACGGACCGCAAATGGGGTATTTAATCCCAATCGATTTTCTTCAGCCGCAATCATCTGCGCCTGCAGTTTCAAACGGACCTCTGAAGACATCGGATTTTTGGCAGACATAGCAGCCACCTGCTGAGAAATGCGCTCGGTAATATCGTTGCGCATGATCTCATCCACGTAGCCGCCCATATTGGCAATCAAAATGGTCAGGTAAACGCCCACCACCACAGAAAACGCCAGGGTTAATAAGCGTATTGCGGTATACCTGGCTAATCTTGCGAAGGTGGAATTTGCCGCCCGTTTTCGGACGCCGTCAATTTCTTGCGCTTGTGTTGCCATATTTCGTCCTTGGATTCAGGATGGCAGGGGCAAGGTTATTCGCCTTGCCCCTACCTTGGTTCAACCTAAACTACTACGAACTGTTTTACGGAGCGGTCACAAATACGATCGAGGTGAAGGTCGGAACGCTGACGACCGTCGGTACCACAACCACTTCAATCTTGTTGGAACCCGCTTCGAGTTTGGCGGTGGTATCGCTGGGAAGTGTGATGGTGTATTCGCCATCAGCAACCGCCGTAGCTTCACTCACGGTTACCACTGTATTCTTGGCATCATACAGGAGGTATTTCACCTGCTTGATCTCAGATTGCGGGTATGCAGCTCCTTCGAAGGATACAGATACTGTATAGACAGCTTCGTCGCCAATCTTCACCTGTCCAGGTCCATCCAGAGTGACTTCCGCGATCTTGGGAGCACCGTAATTGGACCAGCGGTCGACCAGATCAGGATAGTCGGCGAAGTTCTTGAGGACAAGGCTCTTCTCAGTCAGGAAGACTTTGTCGAGTACGTAAGGACCCGTACCCACCCAGAAGTGATTGTGGTCAGTGTAGAAGGTCTTCAAGTTGGCATAGCGGGCGGCTGCTTCATCCGCCGTGAGGTACTGGCTCATGGTCGGAGCGAAGGGAATGTATTTCTCAGCAGCAGCCTGATCGAGGTACTTCGCAAGGATCTCGAGGCTTGGTCCGCCGATGAAGCTGGTTTGCTCAATGGGATTGTCTGGATTGGTCGTCGCCTTCTCCACAGAGTAAGCCAGTTCACCATTTTCCTCAGCCAGGTTGGCAATGGCAAGCGTATCCCAGGGGGCTTCGCCAAAGGTGTAGGTCGGCCAACCGGTGGCAGCAACCATGTTCAGCTCTGCATCCAGTTGGTAGGTATCGGTGTAGTACTCGACGACCAACGGGTCGGTGGAGACGATCTTCACGCCCTTGAAATCGGGCAGGAAGGCTTCGAATCCAGGAACTGCATTGCCTTCATCATAGATCTTGCTGTCTGCCTTGGCGCGGTCAAAGGTCATGATCGTGCCCATGACGATATCGGCAATGGAGAAATTGCTGCCATCATGCCACTTCACGGACGTGTACAGGTCAGCCGGGTAGTAGTAGGTGGTCTTGCGTTTGGCAGTCAGGCCATCAGGGAACTTGGTGGCTGCGGTAATGAAGGTCTGGGTTTTGGCATCCCAGTCCACCCAGGCATCGGTCGGGACATCGATCTTNNACAACCTCAGCCTTTTCGATGCGCAGCGGCCAGACAAGACCGGTGTATGGATCGTACATCACATCACCGCTCTGGGTGGCGCGGATGGCGCCCTGGTCATAAGCCCAGTTGGAGCCGGCGATAGGATTCCATGGATCACCAAACAGATCCTGGGTTGCCCATTTGAGTGTGCCGCCTTCTTGATCAGCCCAGCGCAGGGTTACCGGCCAAATCTGTGATCCCTGGACACCTGCTGCCAGGTCATAGGTTACGGAGAGACCATCGACATACGGAATGAAGGATTTGCCGTCGATGAGGAAGACCTGCAGTGAATCCTGCAGCGAGAGTTCGAGAGCGCGCTTCATCATGTCATGGCGTTCGGCAACAGTGTTGAACTTGGAATTGAACAGGTCATCACCCAGTTTCTGGAACTCGGGGTCCGATTGGTTCGCGAGGAACACGGGGATTCCCTGAGCGCTGGTGTTGAGGTACATTTCCTGGAAGATGTTGGCCTGATTGCGATCCAACACGGTCGAGGACCAGGCAGCAGTGTACATGTGCCACAGACCGTCTTCGGGTTGTGAGCCAATCCAAATCGGGGAAGCTTCAGAACCTGTCTTGTACTGGCGATCGACAGTGAAGCCAATGCTTTCGAACTGGTTGGCAATATAGTCACCCATGGGTTTGCGGGTACCATCGCTATCGGGGCGGATGAGGAAGATCAGGGTAACAGGTTTACCCTTGTACATCCACTTGCCGTTTTCGAGTGTGGCACCAAGGCCTTCCATCTCGGTGGTGATGATTTGCTTGGCCAGGTCGGGATTGTATGCGTACTTGGCTTCCAGTTCGCGGGCAGTATCCGCCAGGTCAGCGTAATCGGGGAACTGCGTGGTAATGGCGAACCATTTGGGCAGTGCACCGCCAGCGTAGATTTCCTGGTTGATGTAGTCGCGGTCGAACAGATAGTTCGTCGCTTCGCGGATCTTGCGATCACTGAAGGGGTTGAGAACATTGGTATCCGTGAATACCGCCGGGTTGAACTGCAGGTCATAATACAAACCTGATGCGGTTGCGTACGGCAATCCTGCTTCCTTGATCGCCGGGAGGTCAGCTGCTGAAAGGGCGTCAACATAAATGTCAATTGCGCCTGCTTTGAGCTGGGTGATCACAGATTCACCGGTGACAACCGAGAAATCGACCTCATCGAACCAACCACCATGGCGGGTCGTGGGCGGCTTGGTAGGTTCAGCTGTGGGTGCTGCGGTGGTGGCTTCAGTAGGGGCAGCTGTGGGTGCTTCGGTGGGGGCTGCCGTCGGTTGAGCACATGCAGCCAGGATCATGGTTGCGACAATGATCAGGCTAACGATTAAAAACAGCTTGTTTCGTTTCATATGTCTTCTCCTCTTGGTATGGTCTTGATGGTACTCAAATTGAATCGATATGGAACTCGGGTTTCTTATAAAGGATCACCTCCTTTAAACTACGATGGAAGTTAAACAAAGAGAGACTGCGGTTCTTCAAGTTATATAAATATA
>DNOU01000027.1:0-1488 GCA_003501835.1 Anaerolineaceae bacterium
CGGCGTGAGCTCTGGCAAATCCTTTCCGAGGTGATTCTCAATGGCGTGACGGTCCTGGTCAGTACACCCTACATGGATGAAGCGGAACGATGCAACCAGGTCAGTGTTATCTATGAGGGGAAAGTACTTACCACTGGTGCCCCCAGGGAGCTGGAGGATAAGCTTCCGTTCGAAATACTGGAAGTGAAAGCCCGTCCACGCAAGGTGATGCGGGAAGTGGTCGGAGCAACCGAAGGCATCCTCCGCTGGCGGCCGGTCGGAGACAGGTTGCGCCTCTCTGTGAATGGGCTGGATTCAATCGAAGCCCGTCTGGCAAGCGCTCTGGAAGATGCTGGAGCGGAGATCAGTATCCTCAGGCGGGCAAAGCCAACCATGGACGATGTTTTCATCTACATGGTTGAAGATCAACGAGGCCTGGTATGAGCACAGTGAACGCAGTCGAGGCCATCGAATTATCCAAAAAATTCGGCAATTTCACCGCGGTGGACCAGGTTAGTTTCACGATCCCCAGGGGGGAGATCTTCGGCTTGCTGGGTCCGAATGGTGCCGGGAAAACCACCACCATCCGTATGCTTTGCGGCCTGTTATCACCCACCTCTGGCGCCGGTAAAGTGATGGGTTTTGATGTGGCAAGGCAGCCTGAAAAGGTAAAGGCCAACCTGGGCTATATGTCTCAGAAGTTCTCACTCTACAACGATCTGACGGCTTTTGAAAACCTGGACTTTTACGCGCGCATCTACCGCCTTTCGGGCAAAACGCGCAGCAGCCGGACGGCTGAACTGCTCGAAATGGCCGGTCTGAAAGATCATCGCACCGAACTGACTTCCAATCTTTCCGGGGCCTGGCGTCAGCGCCTGGCCCTGGCATGTGCGCTCGTTCACGAACCGCCCATGCTGTTTCTGGACGAGCCAACCGCCGGGGTGGACCCGGTCTCACGTCGTGAGTTCTGGAATATGATCTACGACCTTGCTGGTCAGGGGGTGAGCGTGCTGGCCACCACCCATTACATGGATGAAGCGGAGTATTGTAACGAGATCGGTCTGATGTATCAGTCGCGCATGATCGCCCGGGATGATCCGGATTCTTTAAAGGAGAAGCTGTCCGGAACGCTACTGGAAATCGAGTGTGACCAACCGGGCCGGGCGATTGACCTGCTTAAGGACATCCCTGGGGTGGTTGACGCAGCTTTTCATGGGGTTCTGCTGCACGTCATCGTATCGGATGAAGCGCTTCAGAACAGGTTGCAGGAAGCCCTGGAAGCGAATGCAATCCCGGTTCAACGCATTGAACGGGTGCTACCGTCACTCGAAGATGTGTTTGTGGGCATGGTGAATGCGGAGAACCGGGCCAGGCTGCGAGCTGAACTGAAACAAGGAGACGTCGAATGAGTCGTGTGTGGACGATTGTGCGAAAGGAAGTGATCCATATCCTGCGCGATCCCCGAACTTTGGGGTTGGTGATCATCCTGCCGGTCATGCTATTGCTGCT
>DNOU01000027.1:1534-1722 GCA_003501835.1 Anaerolineaceae bacterium
GAGAATGAGGCGGAAATCATGCAATTGATGGACGAAGGCGTCGTCCACGCTGGAATGGTGATCCCTGAAGACCTGGGTCGCAATCTGAGTACAGGCGCTTCCAGTCAGATCCTCTTCTTCATCGATGGTACTGATCCCATTCAAGCACAGACAGCACAACTGGCCGCCGAGACTGTCGGTCAGGCAGC
>DNOU01000027.1:1804-2917 GCA_003501835.1 Anaerolineaceae bacterium
CGGGAGCGCGAGCAAGGCACACTGGAACAATTGATCGTTACCCCCATCAAGCCCTGGGAACTGATGCTGGGAAAATTGCTGCCGTTCATTTTCGTGGCGGTAATCAACTTATCAATGGTCGTGGTCACTGGAGTTCTCGTCTTTAATATGCCTCTGAAAGGGGATATTTTCTTGTTAATGCTCCTTTCAGGAATATTTTTGATCGGTTCCTTGGGAATGGGTATCCTCATTTCCACCATCTCCCACACGCAAATTGAGGCACTGTACCTGGCTGTATTCATCGTACTCCCCGCTGCGATTCTTTCCGGCCTCCTTTTCCCACGGCAGAGCATGCCCTGGCCTGCCTATTATGCCGGCTATCTGCTGCCGCTCACCTACTTTTTGGAGATCGTGCGCGGCATCATCCTGAAAGGGATCGGGTTGAACTACCTGTGGCCATGGGTCTGGCCAATGGCGCTGTTTAGCATCGTGGTCTTTCTGTTATCCGTGGTCTTCTTCCGGAAGCGGATCAGTTAGTCATGCAGTTTAAATAGGAGGTAATGTGAATAATCGAAGCATCCTGAGAAAGAATCACTTCTTGAACATTGATTTTCCCTCGAACAGCCGTCTTTTATACATACTGGTGGCGTTTGGTCTATTGGCAATCTCATTGAGCGCCTGCACTTCGATCAACGGGCAGGCAGCGGAAAACGGTGCTTTAACCGCTTCCGGCACGGTTTCTGCCCTCCAGGTAGCGATCGCTCCGGAGGTCGGCGGAAAAGTCGTGGAAGTCCTGGCTGCAGAAGGGCAGACTGTGAAAACCGGGGATGTACTCTTCCGCCTCGACGACTCCCTGCTGCAGGCGCAGCGAGATCAGGCAACTGCGGCAGTACAGGCAGCCGAAGCAGCCTTGAATGCAGCACGTGTCCAACAGGAAAGCACTCAAACCCAATATGATCTGGCATTGCAGGCTGCCCGCCAGCAAGATCAGCTGAACCGGGTGAACGCATGGCAGGCTGCAGTTTTGAATGAATTTAACCTGCCCGTCTGGTACTTTGAAAAGGATGAAGAGCTCACAGCCGCAGAGAAGGAAGTTTCGGAAGCTGAAGCAGCTCTCAAGTCAGAACTTGCGAA
>DNOU01000027.1:2985-4126 GCA_003501835.1 Anaerolineaceae bacterium
AAAAACAACTCGATTCTGCCCAGGCGGAATTGAACGCAGCTCAGGAAAGCTATAACCGCATGCTCACCAGCACTGCCAGCCAGGATGTGATGGAGGCTCGTGCCCGTGTAGCCGTCGCCAGGGCACGTTATGACACGGCCAACGACCGCTTGAATGCGCTTCGCACCGGGGAAAATTCACTACAGGTGAAAGCCGCCCAGAACGGGCTGGCGCAGGCAAAGGCTGCGGTCTCTCAGGCGGAGGCCGGACTGGCACAGGCGCAAGCCGCCCTGAACGGGGTCAATCTCCAGATTGCAAAAGCGACGGTAACTTCGCCCATCGACGGTGTCCTGATGACGCGCAATCTCGAAGCGGGAGAAACAGTCTCCCCAGGTAGTACACTTATGACGATCGGTCAATTGAATGAGGTGGAGCTGGTGGTATATATCCCGGAAGATCATTACGGAGAGATTAACCTGGGTGAAAAGGCAGAAGTTCGGGTGGATTCCTTTACCAGGGAGACTTTCAAGGGAACTGTTGTGCACATTTCCGATCAGGCTGAATTCACTCCACGCAACGTGCAAACGGTCGAAGGTCGCCGTGCAACAGTTTACTCCGTGAAGCTGCTTGTGCCCAATCCGGATTTCAAGCTCAAACCAGGTATGCCAGCGGATGTAACATTCATAAAGTAAACACCCCGGGATCAATGATATGAACGAAGAAAACTGCACTGAAGAAACGATGCCTGTTCCCGAACAAAATATTGTCGTTGTGACCGATAGCGTAGCACAGGTGCCAACGGAAATTGCACGACAGTTAGGCATTACTGTTTTACCGTTTACAGTAAATATTGACGGGCAGCCATATCGGGATGGGATCGATCTCAAGCCGACGGAATTGTACCGCCGCATGCGCCTTGAAAATAATCTTCCCACAACCACTGCTGCTTCTTTAGGCCAGTATAAGCAGGCTTTCGAAGCCTGTCTTAACACTGGTGCGCAGGCGGTATTGTGCGTGGCACTTTCCAACAAATTGAGTAGTGGCTATAACACCGCCACTCAGGCGGCGGCGATGGTACGGGAAGATTTTCCAGATCGTCAGATTGTGGTATTGGACAGTCAGCAAGCAACCATTTCGCAGGGTTTCGTGGCGATTGCTGCTG
>DNOU01000207.1 GCA_003501835.1 Anaerolineaceae bacterium
TTATGTTGTTCCATGGATTGCACTCCGGGTAAATCCAACGGCAAGGTGGTATTGCTGTGAATTTCAACCGCTTGACTGGCAAAGCGTTTCTGAATGTCGCGCAGTGTGCCGTACAAAACCACCCGACCGCGGTTGATCAATGCCAGGCGGTCGCACAATTCTTCCACCTGGTGCATCTGATGGGTGCACATGATGATGGTGGTGCCCTTTTCCCGCCATTCAATCAATAGGTCCTTGACCATCTGGGTGTTGATGGGGTCGAGTGCGCTGAAGGGTTCATCGATGATGATGATCTTGGGTTCATGCACCAGCGTGGTGATCAGTTGAGCCTTTTGCTGCATCCCTTTGCTCAGCTCTTTGACTTTCTTCTTCCTGGATTCGTCCAGGTTGAAACGCACCAGGTATTCATCAATTTTCTTCCTGGCATCCACCTCATTCATACCCTTCAAGGTGGCAAGATAAACCAGGCACCTTTCCAGTTGGATGTCCTCGTATAGACCGCGTTCCTCTGGCAGGTATCCGATCAGATTCTTCTTTTCCTCGGTCATCGGACCGTTCATTATGGAAACGCTCCCCGAATCTGGTTTGAAGATATCGAGGAGAATGCGCAAAGAAGTGGTTTTACCCGCACCGTTGGGTCCTAGCAGACCAAAGATCTCACCTTGCTCAACTTCAAAGCTAACCTTATCAACGGCCTGTAAGTTTCCAAATCTTTTGGAAATCTCGTTCACAACAATCGAAGGCATGATCATTCCTTTCGTTTTTCTTTATTATAAAATGAAAAGCTCCCAACCATGTCTGATTGGGAGCATGTAAAACCTGCTTTCCTAATCACTCTTTTTCGTAGGCAATGCCATCTGCTGCAGGAACGTGACCCTTACCCACAAATCCCGCAAGCACGATCATGGTGATCAGGTAAGGCGCGGTACCCATCAAAGTGGAGGGGATGGAGCTGCCAAGCAGTGAAAGTTTGGATCCAAGCGAATCGGCAAAGCCAAAGAGCAAGCCTGCTCCGAAGGCTCCGATGGGCGAGTAATTGCCAAAGATCATGGCTGCGAGACCGATGAAGCCTTTACCGGCGGTCATCCCCTCATCAAACCGGCCTACTGACCCGAGCGTAAAGAAGGTGCCAGCCAAACCTGCGACCACACCGCCCAGCAGCACAGCCATGTAGCGGGTTTTGATGACGTTGATGCCCAGGGTATCTGCAGCCTTGGGATGTTCACCCACACTGCGTGTTCGCAGACCCCAGCGGGTGGAAAACAGCGCGACCTGAATGATGATCAACAAGGCGAACATCAAGTAGACATAGGTGTTCGTATTGAAGAAGATTGGTCCAATGAACGGAATCTCAGACAACCCCGGAATGGCAAGCCGGGGAAACATGGCAGGATTGTTCAATTCCTGGTGCACCTGAAGGAATTTCTGAGAGAGGAATGAAGTCATGCCTGTTGAGAAAATGTTGATCACTGTACCGGAGATGATCTGGTTGATCTTGTACTTGATGGAGAGAACAGCGTGCAGAGCAGCCAGGATCAAGGCGGAGGTAACTCCAAAGAGCATGCCCAACCAGGCACTGTGGGTAACGCTTCCCATCAATGCGCCGACCATGGCAGCCATCAACATCATCCCTTCAATGGCGATGTTGATCACCCCTGAGCGCTCACACAGGATGCCCGTGAATGCCCCCATTGTGATGGGAACAGAGAGCAGTACAGCGCTGGATAGCATGCCTGCCAGATTCAGCGATTTACCCGAAGCCTGCCAGGTGAGGAAGCTAAAGACGAATGCCAGGAAAGCCACACCCATCATGATATTGGTCACATTGCCAAATCCTCTGATGAGCTGAACAATGCCAATCACGGCGCAGATCCCAATGAGGATCATCAGGGTTGTGCGGGTGGGAACGATCCAATCCGCCATTTTTCCGGCGGTAATGCCGCCCGGAGTCATCACGAACTTGGTTACGGTTTCAGCGGCTACATTGGCGGCAAAGACGAAGTAGATGAATACGCTAATCAGCACCTCGATGATCCCGGTGGAGATGCGCCGGGCGGAAGAAATTCCGCTGATCTTTACACGTTGAATGTGGGTGGTTGACGCTTCCATTATTGTCCTCCTCCCCAGCTGCTAAGCGTAATGCCGACGGCGGTTTCTTCCTTCGGTTTGCGCAACCGATAGATTGAGCGAATGATGGCCGGGGCAGCCACGAAGATGATAATCAAAGCCTGAATGATGGTCACGATATCGATGGGAATGGCAGAAACCACCATCATCTTGGTGGCGCCATTTTTCAACGCGCCGAAGAGCAATGCAGCGAAGATCACACCCACGGGATGACTGTTGCCCAGAAGTGCCAGGGCGATGCTGTCAAAACCGTAGCCTGATGAAAGACCAATTGCCATGCTGCGGTTAATGGCCAGGATTTCATTGCCGCCAGCCATGCCAGCCAGTGCACCGGAAGCTGCCATGCCGAGGATGGTGGTCTTGGCGATGCTCATACCAGCGTATTTGGAAGCACGAGGGTTTGTACCCACTGTCCGCAGATTGAAACCCCAGGTGGTTTTGAACAAAACCCACCAGACCAGAGCCGCAAAACCTATGGCAATGAAAAAGCCCAGGTGGAAGCGGATGGGTGCATCAAAGAACTGCGGGATTTCAGCCGTTTTCTGGATGACGGGGCTTAAAGGCATACCGCCGGTTCCCGGACGGGTCATGGGTCCGGTCAGCAACCAGGTGGTGACGCGGTATGCAATGTAGTTCATCATGATACAGTTGATCACCTCATTACCGCCTGTGGTGACTTTCAACAGGCCTGGAACCATCCCCCATAGGCCACCGCCCAGGGCACCTGCCAGGAATGCCAGCGGCATATGAATGTAAGCTGGAAGACCGGTGATGGAATAGCCCACAAAAGTGGCTGCCGCTGCACCCATGAACAACTGGCCTTCAACGCCGATGTTGAACAAACCCGCGCGAAAACCCAGGGCACAGGCCAAACCAGCAAAGATATAAGGAGTGCTCTGAACCAGGCTTTCCAGAAAAGGGTTGACCGAAGACCTGATTTCCTCTGGATTGCCAGCTTGTAAAGCTGCCACAATTCGTGCTGGATCGCCGATCGAGCCAGTAAAGAGCGACCAATAGGCAGTACCCACTTCCTTTAAAACTGTTGAAAGACCATTCCCGAAACCGGTGGCAAAAGCGGCGTAAACTGTCTCGCTGGTCACTGCAATGATGATTCCGCCAATGATCAGACCGGTGATAATGGCCAGGATGGGTATCTCAATGGATCTCCAAAAACCGCGGCGCTTCTTCTGCGGTTTTCCTTCTCCGGTGAGTTCCTGTATGACCACCTTGCTTGTTTCAACTTTGTCATTCTTGGGACTATTCAACGGCTCACCTCTCTAGAATGTGGTTTCCACAACCTGGCCTTCCTGGGGTTCTTTTTCGAGTTTTTCGGGTACGATGCCTGCCATCAACAGACCGAGGGTTTCTTTTGAAACTGATGCAGCATTCACGATGGCGATGATTCTGCCCCGGTACATGACCGCAATGCGGTCTGAAAGTTCCATGATTTCATCCAGTTCAGGCGATACCAGCAATACGGCGCAGCCTTCATCGCGTTTTTGAATGATCCGTTTGTGGATGTATTCGATCGATCCCACATCCAACCCACGTGTGGGCTGGGAAGCGATCAGCAATTTGATCGGTCTCGAGAGTTCACGGGCGATAATCACTTTCTGTTGATTGCCGCCAGATAATGATCCCACCGGAGTGAGCGAACTGGGCGTGCGGATATCGAAATCTTCGACCAGTTTTTCGGAATTATCCAGGATCTTGTCGAACTGCAGTGTGATGCCTTTGGAAAACGGCTCCTTGTAGTAGGTACACAGAACCAGGTTTTCGGCAACCGGGAAGGGCAGAACCAATCCATCAGCCTGGCGATCTTCTGGAACGTGCGCGGATCCAATTTCTGTGATGCGGCGCGGGGAGGCATTTGAAATATCTGTGCCTTCGAACTTGACTGTACCTGAAAGCATTTTCCGCAGGCCGGTCAGTACCTCAACGAGCTCTGTTTGCCCATTCCCCTGGACCCCTGCAATTCCCAAAACCTGCCCGGCATGTACAT
>DNOU01000182.1:0-3037 GCA_003501835.1 Anaerolineaceae bacterium
GGCGCGGCAATCACCGCTGGAGCAATTGGCGTGGTTGCTGGAGCAGCGATGGCTTTCGGCTACTCGGTGATGACCGGGCAGGCCAAAGGTATCACCCCTGAAGTGAGCCAGGAAGAGCCTTCTGAAGAAGGCCCCGAGCACCACTAAGGAAGGTTACCATGCCTATCAGCCGCAGAGATTTCTTAAAAGTGACCGGAGCCGGCCTGGGGGCCTTGGCTCTGCCAGCCGCCCCGGTTAGCGCAAGCACCACTGAAATAGCTACAGATGCAACGGCGTCCATGTTGTACGACTCAACCATTTGCGTGGGCTGCCGCGCCTGCCAGGTCGCGTGCAAGCGGCGCGCTGGCTTGCCGCCCGATGTTGACCCATCGGGTTTGTACGAAATGCCGCACGATTTGGACTCCAAAACCTGGACGATCATCAAACTCTATAAGGACCAAAACAGCGATTCCTTTGTTAAGAACCAGTGCATGCATTGCATCCACCCGGCTTGCGTCTCCGTTTGCCCGGTCGGTGCGCTGGAAAAGCTGGAAAGCGGTCCGGTCATCTACCATCGCGAACGCTGCATCGGCTGCCGCTATTGTATGGCTGCCTGCCCATTCAGTGTTCCGAAGACCGAATGGGAAAAGCCGCTGCCCTTTATCCAGAAATGCGACTTTTGTGCCGACCTGCAAGCGAATGGCGAGCAGCCCAAGTGTAGTGAAGCTTGCCCGACGGGTGCCTTGATTTACGGCACGCGCAAAGCCATGCTGGATATCGCCCGGGGTCGCCTGGTCGGTGAAGGCAACTATGTTCAGCACATCTACGGAGAAAAGGAGGCCGGGGGAACCTCCATGGTGTATATTTCGGATCTGGACTTCACCAAGCTTGGCTTCCCCGAGCAAAGCGATGTTTCGCTGCCTGACATCACCTGGCCGTATATGCAAGGCACACTGGGTGTCATTGGGGTGATGGTCACACTCAGCACAGCCATTTACCTGCGAACCCACCGCAAGGATAAGAATGGCAACAACGGCAACAATGGCAGCAACGGCAATAACCAACCACCGAAGGGGAAGGAGGCTTAACATGGCCGTGCGACTTGGAGAAATTCGTCTGCGCCGCTATCCGTTAGGCCCAGGCATGATCCTCGTTTGGGTTTTGGCCGCGCTGGGGATGGGGGTAGCCGTTTACCGCTGGATTTATGGCCTGGGCGCCACCACCAATTTGAGTGACGGGCGCCCGTGGGGGTTATGGATCAGCTTCGACATGATGAGCGGTATCGGACTGGCTGCCGGCGCTTTCACCGTGGCAGCCGTCGTGTACATCTTCAACCTGAAAAAGTTCTATCCGATCGTCCGAGCGACCATCCTGACCGGGTTCATCAGCTACACCCTGGCTGCCCTCACCTTGATGGTGGACCTGTCGCAGCCGCAGCGCATCTGGCACCTGATCATTTATTGGAATATCCACTCGCCCTTGTTCGAAATCGGCTGGTGCGTGATGCTGTACCTGACGGTTCTAGCACTGGAATTCAGCCCAGTATTGTTCGATGCGCTTAACTGGAAAGTTCCACTTAAGATCATTCGCGCCATCACCATACCGCTGATTATTGCCGGCGTCACGTTGTCCACCATGCACCAATCCACCCTGGGAACCATGCTGACCATCCTGCCCGACAAGATTCACCCGCTGTTTTATTCGCGGCTGTTCCCGTTATATTTCTACCTGACCGCCATTGCCGCGGGGTTGGCCATGACCGTGTTCGAGTCTTTCCACTCCTCGCGCACCTACGGCTACCCGTTCGAGATCAAGATGCTGAGCAAATTAGTCAAGGGCATCCCCTGGGTATTGGGCATCTACTTCGTGATACGCCTGGCTGAGTTATTCATCACCGGGAAATACTTGTACCTGTTACAGGGCGGGGCGCCTGCCGTAATGTTTATCATAGAAATGGTGGGCGGTGTGTTAGTGCCAATCCTCTACTTCAGCGATCCGAACACGCGCAACGATGTGCACGGAATCACCTGGGGCGCTTTCTTCACCATGGGCGGGCTGATCCTCAACCGGGTCAACGCTGCGCTGATCTTCATGGACGGTTCCTTCTACCTGCCGTCCTGGCAGGAGCTGGCGGTGACCGTCGGCCTGACCTGCCTCGGGTTGATTATGTTTGATGCTGCGGTGCGCTTCCTGCCAATGTTCCCCGAGCCTACCCCCAAAGCCGTAAAACGCTTGTAATTCATCCATCCTAATGAAGGAGAGACCTCATGACCAAGATCGCTATTGACCCGATCACCCGCATTGAAGGCCACTTGCGCATTGAAGTGGAAGTGGATGGCGGCCAGGTTACCAAAGCCTGGAGCAGCAGTACCATGTTCCGCGGGATCGAGACCATCCTGCAAGGGAGGGATCCACGCGAAGCGTGGACCTTTACACAGCGCATCTGCGGTGTTTGAACGACTGTACACGCACTCAGCTCCGTGCGAGCTGTCGAAGATGCCCTCGGGATCAAAATCCCAACCAATGCCCGTTTGATCCGCAACATTATCGAAGCTATTCAATATGTTCAGGATCATGTCGTTCATTTCTATCACCTGCATGCGCTGGATTGGGTGGATATCGTCAGCGCATTGGATGCCGATCCGCAAGCCACTTCTGAATTAGCTCAATCTATCTCGGATTGGAGCAAATCGAGTGCGGATTACTTCAAGGGTGTGCAGGATAAGCTCAAACTGTATGTCTCCAGCGGTCAGCTGGGCCCGTTCGGCAACGCCTACTGGGGGCACCCGGCCTATAAGCTGCCGCCTGAAGCCAACTTGATGGCGGTGGCGCACTACCTGGAAGCCCTGGACTGGCAGCGCGAGGTGATCAAGGCGCATGCGATTCTGGGCGCCAAGAACCCGCACCTGCAAACCTACCTGGTGGGCGGCATGTCCATACCGGTGGACCCCAACAGCCAGGTTGCGATTAATGCCGACAAGATTGCCCATTTGCATTCGTTGTTCGCTAAAGCCAAAGAATTCGTCGAAAAAGTCTATCTGCCGGATGTGCTGGCTGT
>DNOU01000182.1:3110-3475 GCA_003501835.1 Anaerolineaceae bacterium
GACCGCGATTTGAGTACTGTGCACCCGCTTGATCCAGCCAGCATCACTGAATATGTCACGCACTCCTGGTACAAGTACGACGACGAGTCCAAGGGTTTGCACCCGGCGGAAGGTCAAACCAACCCGAATTACACCGGCCCCAAACCGCCCTACGAGTTCCTCGAGGTCGAAGGCAAGTACTCCTGGCTTAAGTCACCGCGCTATGAAGACAAGTCGATGGAAGTCGGCCCGCTGGCGCGCATGTTGATCGCCTATGCCTCGGGTCACGAACGGGTTAAATTCTGGGTGGATGCGGTGTTGACCAAGCTGAATGCTCCCGCCACGGTTCTGTTCTCAACCCTCGGACGCGTCGCCGCCCGCTGCGT
>DNOU01000190.1:0-2515 GCA_003501835.1 Anaerolineaceae bacterium
GTTTTGATCGTCAGGAGTTTATTGTTCCTGGTAGTTACCCAGGGCTGCAAAGATGCGGTCGATGTCCACCTCGGTGAGATGCTCGTACGCTTCGGCAGAACCCAGGTTCTCGTCCAATTGCTCCAGGCGGCTGGCACCGGTGATCACACTGGCAACTTCCTTGCGGCGCAGGATCCAGGCAATGGCAAGCTGCGACGGGGTAATCTCAAGATCGCGCGCCACTTCGGTGAGTTTACGGACAATGGCAATACGTTCGGGGGTGATGCGGTCGCGCACCCAGCCATAATCTTCCAAAGAGGCGCGGCTGCCCTGGGGAATGCCATCGTTGTACTTACCGGTGAGAATTCCGTGGTAGAGCGGGCTGAAGGTGGTTAGTCCGATGCCCAGGTCGCGGCAGACGGGCATGAGGCTGTCTTCCACACGTTTGCGGTGAAAGAGGTTGTACTGTGGCTGCTCGACAGTCGGCGGGATGAGTCCATACTGCCTGGCAACACCGTGGGCTTCCATCACCTGCCAGGCTTCCCATTCCGAAGTGCCCCAGTAAAGGATCTTGCCCTGCTGGATCAGGTCGGTCATGGTGCGCACCAGTTCTTCCATGGGTGTGTCCGGGTCGTAGCGGTGGCAGAAGTAGAGGTCGAGATACTCTGTTCCCATGTGCTTAAGCGAGGCATGGATGGATTCAGTCACATGCTTGCGCGAAAGCCCCCTGCCGTTGATGCCGGGCATGGTGGCTCCGAAAACCTTGCTGGAAAGCACCAGGGCTTCGCGTGGCAGACCTTTAATCGCCTGCCCCATGATCTCTTCCGCCTTTCCGTTGGCATATACATCGGCATTGTCAAAAAAATTGATTCCCTGTTCGTAAGCCTCGCGGATCAGGTTGACCGCAGCGGGTTCGTCGACCTGAGTGCCAAAGGTCACCCATGAACCCAGAGAGATCTCACTGACTTTCAAGCCTGAATGTCCCAAACGGCGGTAGTGCATGGTGTCCTCCTAATCCCTGGGTTCTTCTCCGATACCCAGGGGCTTCCACTTGTGCTCATCGGTGCGCAGGCGGTGCTGACCGCCGCCGCGGTTGTGCAGCTCGTCAAAATTTTCAGGCTTGATCACCATGGCATCGCCGTCCAGCAGACCGGTGATTCCGGTTTGACCGGGTTCAGGACGCTTGTTACGGCAGTAGGAGCATGTGCTGGGATCGTGCGCTTTGTAATCCAGGGGTTCCTCGTAGGTGGTGATGTAGCCTTCGTAATTTCGCAGTACCACCTTGTGATCAGAGGAACTGAGATGGTAATTGGGCATGACAGGAATCTTGCCGCCCCCACCGGGTGCATCCACCACGTAGGTGGGTACTGCATACCCTGAGGTGTGTCCGCGCAGCCCTTCGATGATCTCGAGGCCTTTTGCCACCGGTGTGCGGAAGTGACCCGCTCCCTCCACCAGGTCGCACTGGTAGAGGTAGTAGGGACGCACACGGATGCGTACAAGCTTTTGCACCAGATCACGCTGAATGTGTACACAGTCATTGACACCCGCCAGCAGCACCGATTGGTTGCCCAGGGGAATGCCGGCGCGGGTAAGTTTGTCGGTGGCATCTGCCAGTTCCTGGCTGATCTCATTGGGGTGGTTGACGTGAATGTTCATCCACAGCGGGTGATATTTCTGGAGCATGTCGGTGAGCTCGGTGGTCACGCGCATGGGCATGAACACAGGCACGCGGGATCCAATGCGGATGATCTCAATGTGCTCGATCTCACGTAAGCGGCTGAGGAGTTCTTCCAGCAGCCTTGGCGCCAGGGTGAGCGGGTCACCGCCGGAGAGAAGCACATCGCGCACCTGCGGAGTGTGCTTGAGATAATCGATCTGTGCTTCAAAATCAGACCGCGAGAAGGTCTGGCTGGGGTCGCCAACGATGCGTGCGCGGGTGCAATAGCGGCAGTACGAGGCGCACTGTGTGGTCACCAGCATGAGCACCCGGTCAGGGTAGCGGTGCACCAGGCCTGGCACGGGGCTGTGGCGGTCTTCCGCCAATGAATCCTCCATCATACCGGTGAATGTATCCACCTCGCCGGCGGTGGGAATGACCTGTTTGCGGATGGGATCATTCGGGTCATCGGGCTTGATCAACGAAACGAAATAAGGGGTCACGTCCACCCGGAACAGCCCCGGTGTGCCCAGGGCTTTGCGTTCGCTTTCGGTCAGGGTGAGCACCTTCTCGAAATCTTCCACTGAGTTCAGGCGGTTGCTCAACTGCCAGCGCCAGTCGTTCCACTTCTCATCCGGAACATCGCGGTAAATGGGGGCGCGCTTGGATTCAAACGCTGCAGGGCTCATTTTTTCTCCTGAATATAATTTTGACAGTGCACATGATGAACCATTTGCATTCCTACCGGTAAAAAATATTGGATGAACCTTCTCCATTTTAAGGGTTAATCCATTCAGGGTCAACAAATGCAGGAAAACGCCTTCGTTAATCTTTTATCAGAAATCGGGCAGCGGAGCACCCCATTTCTTGACTTGA
>DNOU01000190.1:2527-3222 GCA_003501835.1 Anaerolineaceae bacterium
CACGAGTACATCCGCTCGGCGATTCCCGTGGGATCGCAGCACATGGTGGAGCAGTATCATCTTGATATGAGCTCAGCCACGGTGCGAAATGAGCTTGCGGAACTGACGGACATGGGTTATCTTCGCCAGCCGCATCCTTCGGCGGGACGTGTGCCCACCGAGGATGGCTACCGCCTGTTCGTGGGCAACCTGGTGCAGCACACCGAAATCCCTGATACGCTGCGGCGAACGATCAGCCACCAGTTCTACCAGATGCGCCAGGATGTGGAGCAATGGACGCGCCTGGCGGCTTCAGTGCTTGCATTCCAGTCCCGTGCGGCCAGCCTGGTGACCGCCCCGCATTTCGACCAGGCGCATTTCAAGCATCTTGAGTTGATCTCATCGCGCGGACGCCAGGTATTACTCGTGCTGGTGACGGTGGGTGGAGAGATCCTGCAGCGTTTTGTCACCCTGGCTGAGCCGATGACACAGGAAATGCTCAGCGCATCGGCTGCACGTCTGACCAGAGCACTGATCAACAAATCCGTGATTGAGATCCAGGCATTGAATATCGACCTCGAACCGCTGGATCAGGAATTTCTTGCAGTGGTCGTGGATGAAATGAAGCAGGCAGATTCGCTGGTCTCGGGCGAGATCATGGTCGATGGATTGACCAATGTGCTGGCTGAACCCGAATTCGCCGGCTCTGAAGATGC
>DNOU01000190.1:3251-6857 GCA_003501835.1 Anaerolineaceae bacterium
GTGGTGCTGGCACGCTATGGCACCCCGGGAATGGCAACCGGCACGCTGGGTGTGCTGGGTCCAATGCGTATGCCTTATGGCAGGACGATTTCCATCGTCCGATTCCTTTCGGGTCTGCTCAGTGACCTGGTCAATCAAAATTTCAACGAATAGATCATCCTTGAGGGCAATCATATGACAGATGAAGTGAACAAGGAACAAAAACCCATCACGGATGGTGAAAAACCCCGGGAAAGACATTCTCATGCCAGGGCAAAACCCCCGGTTGAAGCACCGGAGATGATCCAGGTGAATGTGGATGAACTGAACCAGATGAAGCAAGAATGCGAGAAGGCTCAAAAGGAAGCTGCATACAACCTGGATGGCTGGCAGCGGGAGCGCGCTGAATTTTCCAATTACAAGAAACGGATTGAACGGGAACAGGAACAGCTGCGACAGACGCTTACCGGATCGATCATCAAAAAGTACCTCGTTGTACTGGACGATATCGAACGTGCACTCAAACACCGCCCTGACAAAGGCGAAGGTGCTGCCTGGGCAGAGGGAATCGAATTGATCGAGAGGAAACTCATTTCCATCATCGAATCGGAAGGTATTGAAAGGATTGATCAAAACCGGGTGCAGTTTGACCCGAATATTCACGAAGCCATCTCGAATGAAGAAAATCCGGATTTTGAATCTGGCGAGGTCATCGAAGTGGTACAGCACGGTTACAAACTAGGCGACCGTATCTTACGCCCGGCAATGGTCCGGGTGGCTCGTTAGAGGAGGAATCAATGGGTAGGATTATAGGAATTGATCTCGGTACCACAAACTCAGTTGTGGCGGTGATGACCGGCGGTGAGCCCACGGTCATTCCCTCCGCTGAAGGTGAACGTCTTTTCCCGTCAGTGGTGGCAGTGAACAAGAACCATGAACGCATTGTTGGACGCGCTGCCCGCAACCAGGCGATTGTCAATCCCGACAATACCATTTTCTCGATCAAGCGCTTCATGGGACGCAAGTTTACCGATCCGGAAGTGCAGCGGACCATCAGCCGGGTGCCGTACAAGGTGACGGCTGCCCCCAACGGCGATGTGCGTGTGGTTCTGGACGGTAAGGAATACAGCCCGGCGGAAATCTCCGCTATGATCCTTGGCAAATTAAAGGCGGATGCTGAAGCCTACCTGGGTGAACCTGTCAGCCAGGCGGTGATCACGGTCCCCGCTTACTTCAATGATGCCCAGCGTAACGCCACCAAGGATGCCGGAAAGATTGCCGGACTCGAAGTGCTGCGTATCATCAATGAACCCACCGCGTCTTCACTGGCTTACGGCCTGGACAAGAAGAAGAACGAGGTCATCGCTGTGTATGACCTGGGTGGAGGCACTTTCGATATTTCCATCCTCGATGTGGGCGAAGGCGTCTTCCAGGTGCGTTCCACCTCAGGCGATACCTTCCTCGGCGGAGACGATTTTGATCAACGGGTGATGGATTATTTGATCGATGAGTTCAAAAAAGCAAACGGCATTGATCTGCACAACGACCGCCAGGCACTGCAGCGCTTGAAGGAAGCTGCGGAGAAGGCAAAGATCGAGCTTTCCACCGTGCAGCAGACAGAGATCAATTTGCCGTATCTGACCGCTGACGCCTCAGGACCCAAGCACCTGGTCATGACCCTCACGCGCTCAAAGCTCGAGCAGCTCACCGGAGACCTTGTGCAGCGCACTCTCGACCCTGTTCGGCGCGCCATTTCGGATGCCGGTGTCAAGCCGTCCGAGATCAATGAAGTGGTGCTCGTGGGCGGCATGATCCGCATGCCGGCGGTTCAGGAAGCCGTCAAACGCGAGTTTGGAAAGGAACCACACAAGGGCGTCAACCCTGACGAGGTGGTGGCTGTGGGTGCTGCCATCCAGGGCGGCGTGCTGGGCGGTGAAGTGAAAGATATTCTGCTGCTCGATGTGACTCCTCTGACGCTCTCTGTCGAAACCATGGGTGCAGTATCCACTCCCATTATTGAACGCAATACCACCATTCCCACCCGCAAGAGCCAGATCTTCTCCACGGCTTCCGATAGCCAAACTTCGGTCGAGATCCATGTGCTTCAGGGTGAGCGCCCCATGGCGGCGGATAACAAGAGTCTGGGCAAATTTATCCTGGATGGCATTCCGCCTGCGCCGCGCGGTATTCCGCAGATTGAGGTGACTTTCGATATTGACGCCAATGGCATCATCAACGTCACTGCACTCGACAAAGCCACCAGCCGCAGCCAGCATATCACCATCACCGCGTCCTCCGGCTTGAGCGAAAGTGAAATCAACAAGATGAAACAGGAAGCGGAAGCCCACGCCGAGGAAGATCGCAAGCGCAAGGAGCTGGTGGAACTTCGCAACAATGCTGATAACACCGTTTATACCGCTGAAAAATTGCTGCGTGAAAATGACGGTAAGGTGCCCGCTGACCTTAAATCAGAGGTCGAGGCGGGGGTCTCCAATGTCCGCAGCGCCATGGGCGGCGATGATGCAGAAGCCATTCGCACCAGCACGGATGTTCTCAACCAGGCAGTGCAGAAGATCGGCGCAGCCATGTATCAGCAGCAGACTGCCTCACAGCAAACCCCGCCGGAGACTGGCAACTCGGATGAAGGGAAGCAGGGTCCAGATAAGGGCGGTGACGATGTTGTGGATGGAGAATTCAAATCTGTTTAATGTTACTGCGGTAATTTGAAATTGTCCTTTGGGGCGCTTGGAAGAACTTCCACGATCAATGGCAAGTCTTTCAAACGCCCTCAAATGTTTAAGATTTCTGGTAAGTAGGGCAAGGAACAATGGCCAAACCTGATTATTATGAGATTTTGGGGGTTTCGCGAAACGCATCGAATGAAGAGCTTAAATCAGCTTTTCGGACGCTGGCGCGAAAATACCATCCGGATGTGAACAAGGAACCGGACGCCGAGGAAAAGTTCAAGGAAATCAACGAAGCCTATGCCGTGCTTTCCGATCCTGAAAAACGCCGGGTTTATGACCAATACGGAGCCGAGGGGCTGAACGGGATGGGCGGCATGCCCGATTGGACAAGCATGGACTTCTCCGACATCCTGGGCGAGTTCTTCGGTTTTGGCTCCACCAGTGCCCGGCAGCGGCAAAACGCCCCACGCCGTGGAGCGGACTTGAATTACTCTGTTGTGCTCACGTTTGAGGAAGCTGTTTTTGGTGTGGACAGGCAGGTGGAGATTACCCGCGATGAGGTCTGTTCCACCTGTCACGGAAGCGGATCTGAGCCCGGAACCACTCCCACCCGCTGCACCACATGCGGCGGAAAAGGCGAGGTGCGCCAGGTGCGCCAGACCTTCCTGGGTTCCATGGTGCAGGTGACCACCTGCCCCGTGTGCAACGGACGGGGCGAAGTGATCACGTCCCCCTGCCACGCTTGCAAGGGACGCGGGCTTGAACGCAAGACGCTGACCAAAACCGTTTCGATTCCCGGTGGAGTGGACAACGGTAACCAGGTGCGCCTGGCGGGTGAAGGTCAGCCTGGTGTCAACGGCGGACCGCATGGCAATCTCTATATCGAGATCAAGGTTAAGAGCCACAAATTTTTCCGCCGCAAGGGTAATGATATTTTGCT
>DNOU01000151.1:0-1999 GCA_003501835.1 Anaerolineaceae bacterium
TCATTTGACTCCGCAGGCGGTATGTTCTCCATACCCGCCTACACCACCGCCGTGTTTGTGGTGCAAAAACCCGCCCAGTCGACCCCCGCCACCCCTGCGCCTACCACTCAACCGCAAACCACACCTCAGGCAACACCGGTTCCCGCCAGGCCAGCCGTCAGCCCCTTCGCGGCAGGCGGGATCATCCTGGTCCTGGTCGCAGCAGGCGTGGTACTGGCTTTCCTGGCGTCCAGGAGAAGATGATCTGCATGGATCCGATCCTCACCCGCTGCGGTTACCGCTGCGACCTGTGCATGGCCTTCAAGCCCAACGTGGAGGCGCATCCTGACAACCGGCAGGTGCTCAGCGACGGCTGGTACAAGAATTTCGGTTTCCGCATTCCGCCTGAGAACATTTCGTGCGATGGGTGCATGAGCGAGAACCCGAAGCTGATCGATCAAACCTGCCCGGTGCGCCCTTGCGTAATCGAACACGGGGTGGATAATTGCAGCCAGTGCAAAGACTTCCCCTGCTCAAAATTCCTTGAACGCCAGGTAACATTCGAGCAAATCCAGGCGGGGGTGCCTTTTGAAATCCCGCCGGATGACAGACGCTGTTTCATCCTGCCGTACGAGAACAAGGCGAGGTGGAAGAGAGAATAACGAGTCTGTAGTTTGTAGGTGTGGGTCCCAGACCCACACCAAGATTGCCTATAATGACCACTGTATCCACAGAAGTACGATCAAAAAGGCGAGATCAACATCAAACCCAGGAGCGAAAAGAGGGTGAGCATAGATGCTATACGAAAGATGGAAATAAATGCTCCGGCGATGGCTCGATTGGAAAGCCCGGCTTCATACATCAATCTGATGACTTCTTCGATCTTTTTCACGGTTAATCGCTTTCTGGCCATATTCTCCTCCTTGTCCCTCAAAGAGTGAACATGCCACATTTTGGGATTAACCAGTTACTTCTCTCCCCACTAAAGTGTGCGATTTGCTCCGGAATCGGTGTGCGATTTGATGCGGATTTTGCATCAAACCAACCGTATTTTGGAAACATCCATATATTTGACAGTATTAATGCAAATCTGGATTAAGTATTGCCACTAGACTTAATCCAGATTTGGTTAACTTTATCGCATATTGCTTTTATTTAACCACGGTTGCCATTTACAAATTCCCAATCAATAAATATCCGCCTCTTCGAACTGGCTGTTGTACAGGTTGGCGTAGAAGCCGTTGGCGGCGAGCAAGCCTTCGTGGGTGCCCTGTTCAACGATATCGCCCTGGTTCATCACCAGGATCAGGTCGGCATTGTGGATGGTGGAAAGCCGGTGGGCGATGATGAAGCTGGTGCGGTTGGTCATCAACTTTTCCATGGCTTCCTGGATGAGCACCTCGGTACGGGTATCCACAGAGCTGGTCGCCTCGTCGAGGATGAGGATCCTGGGATCCGAAAGGATGGCGCGAGCGATGGTCAGCAGCTGTTTCTGACCTTGCGACACGTTGGTACCCTCCTCATCCAACACGGTATTGTAGCCGTCAGGCAGCGTGCGGATGAAGTGATCCACATTGGCAGCCCGGGCTGCGGCATAAACTTCTTGATCTGAGGCATCGAGCCTGCCGTAACGGATGTTATCCATGATCGTTCCGTTGTACAACCAGGCATCCTGCAGCACCATGCCGAACATCGAACGCAGGTCATCACGCGTAAAGCTGCGGATGTCGTGTCCATCCACGAGGATCGAGCCACTGTTAACATCGTAGAACCGCATCAACAGCTTGACAATGGTGGTCTTGCCTGCGCCTGTGGGTCCCACAATGGCGATCTTCTGCCCGGGTTCCACAGCGGTGCTGAAATCGTTGATGATGATCTTTTCGGGATCATAACCGAAATGCACGTCCTTGAACTCCACCTCGCCTCTGACCGAGGTCAGTTGAATGGGATTTTCCACGTCCTTTACTTCCTCCGGTTCATCGAGGAAGGCGAACACCCGTTCAGACGCAGCAGCCGTCTG
>DNOU01000151.1:2071-4298 GCA_003501835.1 Anaerolineaceae bacterium
TAACCCAGGTTGCCAATGAAGTTCATCACGGGAAACATCAATCCTGAAAGGAATTGAGATTTCCATGCGGAATCGAAGAGCGTGGTGTTCAAGCCGTCAAATTTTCGCAGGCTGGAAGCCTCGCCATTGAAAGCTTTCATCACCATGTGCCCGCCGTACATTTCTTCCACGTGACCGTTCACATGCCCCAGGTAATCCTGCTGCTGCTTGTAATACTTCTGCGAGCGCTTGACAATGAAGCTGATGAATATTGAGGAAAGCGGGAGGATGAGCAAGGTCACCAGGGTCATCGTCCAACTGATGGAGAACATCATCACCAGGACGCCCAGCACGGTGGTCACCGAAGTGATCATCTGCGATAAGCTCTGGCTGAGAGTCTGGCTGACCGTGTCCACATCATTGGTGATGCGTGAAAGCACCTCGCCCTGCGTGGTGTGGTCATAGTACGATAACGGAAGGCGGTTGATCTTCTCCGAAATCTCCTTACGGAAGGTATAGGTGAGTTTCTGAGAAACTCCCGTCATCATCCAGCCCTGGACAAAGCTAAACACTGAGGAAGCCACATAAAGGAACATCATCATCAGCAGGATGTTACCGATGTAAGCAAAGTCGATGCCCGGTCCAGTGCCCGAGATTTGACCCACAATACCTTCAAAGAGCTTGGTCGTGGCTTGACCAAGGATTTTTGGTCCAACGATCGAAAAGATGGTGGATGCGACGGCAAAGACCAGGGCAACGATGATGCTCACCCGGTAAGGACGCAGCTCGTGAAGCAAGCGAGTCATGGTACCTCTAAAGTCCCTGGCTTTTTCTCCGCCGCGAAGCATTCCCCGACCTCCGCCCATGGGACCGCCCATGCCAGGGCGCTGCGGTTGTGTTGGCTGTTGCGATCTGGCTTGGTTGTTGTTCATCATGCCAGCTCCTCCGCAGTCAGTTGTGAGGATGCGATTTCGCGATATGGTGCGCAGGTTTGCATCAACTCCTCATGCCTACCCTTGCCAACGATCATCCCGTCATCAATGACCAGGATTTGATCGGCATTTTTGATGGTTGAAACACGTTGTGTCACGATGATCATGGTGCTATCACCAGTTTCCTTTTTCAATGCCTTGCGCAATGCAGAGTCGGTCTTAAAATCCAAAGCTGAAAGCGCATCGTCAAAGATGAAAATATCCGGTTTTTTGACCAGGGCACGGGCAATTGCCAGGCGCTGTTTCTGTCCACCGGAGATATTCGTACCTCCCTGGGAGATCTCAGCCTGCATGCCTCCGTCCATTTTTTCGATAAAATCTGCCGCCTGGGCGATCTCCACCGCTTTTTGCAGTTCGCTCATGCTGGCTTCCTCATCGGCATAATGCAGATTGCTCTCCACAGTACCCGAAAAGAGCATCCCTTTCTGAGAAATGTACCCGATCCTGTCGCGCAAATCGCGCTGGCTGACCTCACGCACATCCAGTCCATCCACCAGGATGGAACCTTCGGTCACATCGAAGAAACGCGGGATGAGATTAACGACAGTCGATTTGCCCGAACCCGTGGAACCGATGATGGCGGTGGTTTCACCTGGTTTGGCAGTGAAACTGATTCCGCAGAGCAGATTTTCTTCCGCACCCGGGTAGCGGAAACCCACATTCCGAAACTCCACCTCTCCTTTGCTGCCGGGGGCGAATTTACGCGGTACAGCAGGATCCTTGACGGAAGGTTCAACTTTCAGGACATCGGCGATACGTCCTCCGGAAACCGAAGCCCGCGGCAGGATGATAAAGGTCATGGAAAGCATCAAAAAGGAGAATACAACCTGCATGGCATACTGCAGGAAAGCCATCATGTCTCCCACTTGGATGGTCAAATCTGCCACCTGGTGCGCTCCCACCCAGATGATCAAAACACTCAGTCCGTTCATCAGAAGCATCATCAAGGGCATCATCACTGTGAACACACGGTTGACGAAAAGCGAATTCTGCGTCAGGTCACGGTTGGCTGAATCAAAGCGGTTCAGTTCAAAAGACTGCGTATTGAACGCCCGGATGACAAGCATGCCCGAAAGGTTTTCGCGGCTGACGAGGTTGAGACGGTCGATGAGGCTCTGGATCTTTCTGAATCGAGGCAGCGAGATGGCGAACACAGCAAGGATCATACCCAGCAATACCACAACCCCGAGACCGATGATCCAGGTCATGGAAGGGCTCTTCTGCACTGCACGGATGACTGCACCCACCCCGATGAT
>DNOU01000151.1:4348-4876 GCA_003501835.1 Anaerolineaceae bacterium
GCAGTGCGTGAAGCCAGGAATCCGACCAGAATGTTGCAGACAACCGAAGCCAGGGTCACCAGAAGCATCAACAATCCGATGCGCATGATGTAATCGGTTTGCAGCTTGTTGATGTCCAATCCCAGGGCTGTATACTCACTTTTCACTGCCCCGGCTGCTGCCTGGTTGATCAGTTTGTTGTCCATTGATGCAAAAGTCTTGTCAATGGATGATGTGATGGCGGTCAGCTGGTCTGCCGGCAGTTTCTGCATCAGTGCAAAGAGATCCGTTCCTGCAGGAAGCTTGGAAATGTCAAACCCGCCTGCAGCAAGACCGAGAGAGGATGCTTTTGATGGATCTGCCATGACCTGTTCGATCATCGAAACCGCCAAAAGCCCCTTTCCCATCAATGGATCCAGGCGGTTGAGTTCAGTGGAATCCACGGTCTTGAGCACGTAGACCGGCTCATTGGCTGCAGCCGGGTATTTTTCAACGGTGGCAGCATAATCGGCTGAATTCTTATCCACCAGTGTGTAATCTGCCAGCACA